>NZ_CP104207.1:3685000-3796965 GCF_025244705.1 Sphingopyxis sp. PET50
CGAAGGGGGTAGTCGATGGGAACCACGTTAATATTCGTGGGCCTGGAGGTGTGTGACGGATCTCGTATATTGTCTGACCTTATTGGATTGGTCAGGCTTTGAAGAGGTTCCAGGAAATAGCCCCTCCATTATAGACCGTACCCTAAACCGACACAGGTGGGATGGTAGAGTATACCAAGGCGCTTGAGAGAAGTCTCCTGAAGGAACTCGGCAAATTGCCTCCGTACCTTCGGAAGAAGGAGGCCCTCATTCCGGGCAACCGGTTTGAGGGGGCACAGGCCAGGGGGTAGCGACTGTTTAGCAAAAACACAGGGCTCTGCTAAGTCGGCTTCAAGACGACGTATAGGGCCTGACGCCTGCCCGGTGCCTGAAGGTTAAGTGGAGGGGTGCAAGCTCCGAAATGAAGCCCAGGTAAACGGCGGCCGTAACTATAACGGTCCTAAGGTAGCGAAATTCCTTGTCGGGTAAGTTCCGACCTGCACGAATGGCGTAACGACTTCCCCACTGTCTCCAGGAGATGCTCAGCGAAATTGAATTCTCCGTGAAGATGCGGAGTACCCGCGGTTAGACGGAAAGACCCCGTGCACCTTTACTGCAGCTTCAGAGTGGCATTAGGAAAGAACTGTGTAGCATAGGTGGGAGGCTTTGAAGCGACGGCGCCAGCTGTCGTGGAGCCATAGGTGAAATACCACCCTGTTGTTTTCTGATGTCTAACCTCGATCCATGAAACTGGATCAGGGACCCTCTGTGGCGGGTAGTTTGACTGGGGCGGTCGCCTCCTAAAGAGTAACGGAGGCGCGCGATGGTAGGCTCAGGACGGTTGGAAACCGTCTGTTAGAGTGCAATGGCATAAGCCTGCCTGACTGCGAGACTGACGAGTCGAGCAGAGACGAAAGTCGGTCATAGTGATCCGGTGGTCCCGAGTGGAAGGGCCATCGCTCAACGGATAAAAGGTACGCCGGGGATAACAGGCTGATGATTCCCAAGAGCTCATATCGACGGAATCGTTTGGCACCTCGATGTCGGCTCATCACATCCTGGGGCTGGAGCAGGTCCCAAGGGTTTGGCTGTTCGCCAATTAAAGTGGTACGTGAGCTGGGTTCAGAACGTCGTGAGACAGTTTGGTCCCTATCTGCCGTGGGCGTCGAAATTTGAGAGGAGTTGACCCTAGTACGAGAGGACCGGGTTGAACATACCTCTGGTGTACCTGTCGTGGCGCCAGCCGCGCAGCAGGGTAGCTATGTATGGACGGGATAACCGCTGAAAGCATCTAAGCGGGAAGCCTCCCTCAAGATAAGATTTCACAGAGCCGTGGAAGACCACCACGTTGATAGATCGGATGTAGAAGCGCGGTAACGCGTGGAGCTAACCGATACTAATTGCTCTATTCGCACTTAAGAGTCCCGCCATCAACGACAGTCCTGTCAGGATTGTCCGTGGATGCGGATGATTGATCAGACAGTATTGCACGGACATCGATTGAAACCCTTTTGACCCTACGCCGGCTTCATTGCTTGGTGACCATGGCGTCAGTGACCCACCCGATCCCATCTCGAACTCGGCCGTGAAACCTGACAGCGCCGATGGTACTACCGCTTAAGCGTTGGAAGAGTAGGACGTCGCCAGGCATTGCAGCCGGCGTAAGGTCGAAACGGAAACCCATTCACAAAGTCAGAGGCCGGCAGCGATGCTCGGCCTTTTGCTGTTTAGCGGTGCGCGGCGCGCATCGTACATTGGTGGCGCGGGATGGAGCAGCCCGGTAGCTCGTCAGGCTCATAACCTGAAGGTCGTAGGTTCAAATCCTACTCCCGCAACCAATACAAATCCCAGTGCCCGCCTTTTGGCGGGCTTTTTGCGTTCGGCGCAGGCGGTCGTGTGCCGCATCGCTGGAAAACCCGGCGCAAAGGACCTATCTCTCTCCCATGAACCTCTATGTCGATGTCACCCCCGCCACGCCGCGCACGCGCACCGGCGCGATCAAGCTGCACGGACCCGATGCGTTCGACGGAATGCGCCGCGCCGGGCGGGTCGCGGCCGAGACGCTCGATGCGCTGGTGCCGCTGGTCAAGGCCGGGGTCAGTACCGGCGAGCTGGACGATTTCGCGCGCGAGGCGATCGTCGCGGCGGGCGCGGTGCCGATCAACATCGGCTACAACGGCTATCGGCACGCGAGTTGCATCTCGGTGAACCATGTCGTGTGCCACGGCATACCCGGCACGAAGATACTGAGCGAAGGCGATATTCTGAACATCGACCTGACCGCGGTGGTCGATGGCTGGCACGGCGACACCAGCCGGATGTTCCTTGTCGGCGAGGTGCCGCTGAAGGCGAAGCGGCTCGTCGACGTGACCTATGAATGCCTGATGCTCGGCATCGAGGCGGCGGTGCCGGGAGGCCGGCTCGGCGATATCGGCCATGCGATCCAGCGCCATGCCGAAAAGCACCGCTATTCGGTGGTGCGCGATTTCGTCGGGCACGGCGTCGGCCTCGTCTATCACGACGAGCCCGATGTGCATCATTATGGGCGCCCCGGCACCGGACCCGAGCTGCGCCCCGGCATGATCTTCACGATCGAGCCGATGATCAACATCGGCAAGCCGGGGGTGAAGATCCTCGACGACGACTGGACCGCGGTGACGCGCGACCGGTCGCTGTCGGCGCAGTTCGAACATTCGATCGGGATCACCGAAACGGGCGCGGAAATCTTCACGCGGAGCCCGAAGGGGCTGCACCGTCCGCCCTATCGCTGAGCCGCGCTATCGGGCGAAGAGCTGGCCGAGGTCGGCGAACGCCTTGAATTCAAGGGCGTTTCCCGCCGGATCGTGGAAGAACATCGTCGATTGCTCGCCGGGCTGGCCCGCGAAGCGCGTGTGCGGTTCGATGACGAAGGCGACGCAGTGCTCCCGCAGCCGTACGGCGAGCGCGCGCCATTCGGCGGGCGGCAGCACGACGCCGAAATGCGGCACCGGCACGTCATGGCCGTCGACCGGATTATGCCCCGCGACGGTTTCGCGCCCGCGATCGACGCGGTGCGCGACGATCTGGTGGCCATAGAGGTTGAAGTCGATCCAGCCGGTATCGCTGCGCCCCTCGGGGCAACCGAGAATAGTGCCGTAGAAATGGCGCGCAGCGTCGAGATCGTCGACGGGAAAGGCGATGTGGAAGGGCGCGATGCCGGTCATGACCCTCTTCTAGCATGCTGCGACGAGCGCCGCGACACGCTCCGCCGACCCCGCCGCATAGGTCCAGCCGAGCGCGCCATGGCCGGTGTTGGCGATCACCCCCGGCGCGATCGGGCACGTGATCGGGAGCGAATCGGGGGTCATCGGGCGCAGGCCGGCCCAGCCCGGACCGGCGGCCCCATAGTCGGCCGCGTCCGGCAGCGCGGCGCGCGCGCCGGCGATCAGCGCCGCGAGCCGGGCGGGATCGACGGCGGGGTCGCGCTGGCCGAGGTCGGCAAGCCCCGCGATGCGCATCCGCCCCGCGAGACGGGCGAAGACGACGCGGTTCGCGGCGTCGGTGACACTGACCGTCGGCGCGGCGGGGCCCGGCGGCGCGGTGATCGAATAGCCCTTCATCGGCAGGATCGGCAGGCGGACCCCGATGGTGCGGGCGAGGCCGGCCGAAGCGACGCCGGCGCACAAGATGATGCGGTCGGCGGCGAGGCGCGCGCCGTCGCCGGAGACGACGGCGGGGCGCGTCCCATCGGCCTCGATCCGCGTGATCGCGGTGCGGCAGCAGATGTCGCCGCCCGCCGCGGCCAGCGCCGCCGCCGCGCCTTGGCAGAAGCGAAAGGGGTCGCCGACCTCCTCTCCCGGCGCGTGGACCGCGCCGGCGATATGCGGCGCGATCGCGGCCAGCGCCGGCTCGACGGCGACCGCGCCGTCAGCGTCGACGAAGCGCAAATCCGCTCCGCCCGCGATCTTGTCGGCGGCGATGGCGCGTGCCGCGGCGAAACTCTTCGCCGAGCGGTAGAGAATGATCTTGCCCGGCGCCCGGTGCCCGAAGTCGAGGCGATGCCGTGCGACCAGCGCGTGAAGCGCCCGCCGCGATTCGAGCGCCAGCGCCAGCCCCGCGAGCGTGTTGCGGCGGAAACGGCCGAGCGCTGCCGCTGCGCAGGAAGGCGAGGCTCCAGCGCAGGAAATCGCGGTCGAGGCCGGGATGAAAGCGGAAAGCGGGGTCGCGCGCGAGCCACAGGCGCGGGAAGGCCGCGAGCGTCGCGGGACTCGCCAGCGCATCGGTATAGGCATAGCTGAGCTGCGCGCCATTGGCGAAGCTGCAGCCGCATCCCGGCTCGCCGGCGGCGTCGATCACCGTCACCCGGTGGCCGCGATCCGACAGCACCAGCGCGGTCGCCATGCCGACCACCCCGGCGCCGACCACGATCACATGCAGCGGATCCCTTGCGTTCATGCCTCGCCTCTAACCGCGGGCGTATCCGCCGCCAACCCGCCGCTTGGGCCTGCGCACCGAACATGCTAGGCGCGCCGCCATGTTGACGATCAATGGCCTTACCGTGCGCCTGGGCGGGCGCACCATCCTCGACCGCGCGACCGCGAGCCTGCCCGGCAGGAGCCGGACGGGGCTGATCGGGCGCAACGGCGCGGGCAAGTCGACGCTGATGAAGGTGATGATCGGCAGCCTCGAGGCCGACGAGGGCGGCATCGAGATGCCGCGCCGGACGCGCATCGGCTATATCGCGCAGGACGCGCCGAGCGGCAGCGCGACGCCGTTCGAGACGGTGCTCACCGCGGACACCGAGCGCGCCGAGCTGCTCGCGGCGTCGGAGACGGTGACCGATCCCGACCGGCTGGGCGATATCCACGAGCGGCTGATCGCGATCGACGCCTATACCGCACCGGCGCGCGCGGCGCGCATCCTGATCGGGCTCGGCTTCGACGAGGCCATGCAGGGCCAGCCGCTCGACAGCTTCTCGGGCGGGTGGAAGATGCGCGTCGCGCTCGCGGCGCTGCTGTTCTCGAACCCCGACCTGCTGCTGCTCGACGAACCGTCGAACCACCTCGACCTCGAGGCGACGATGTGGCTCGAAAGCTTCCTCAAATCCTATCCCGGCCAGCTCGTCGTGATCAGCCACGAGCGCGACCTGCTCAACAATGTCGTCGACCATATATTGCATCTCGAGGGCGGCAAGGTGACGCTCTATCCGGGCGGTTACGACGATTTCGAGCGCCAGCGCGCCGAGCGCGCGGCGCAGCTGGCGGCGGCGAAGGCGGCGCAGGACGCGCAGCGCGCCAAGCTGCAGGACTATGTCGCGCGCAACAGCGCGCGCGCCTCGACCGCGAAGCAGGCGCAGTCGCGCGCCAAGCAGCTCGCGAAGATGCAGCCGATCGCGGCGCTCGCCGAGGATCCGAGCCTGGCGTTCGATTTCCCGAGCCCCGACGAACTGCGGCCGCCGCTGATCACGCTCGACCTCGCCAGCGTCGGTTACGCGCCGGGCCAGCCGGTCCTGTCGCGGCTCAACCTGCGTATCGACCCCGACGACCGCATCGCGCTGCTCGGCCGCAACGGCAACGGCAAGACGACGCTCGCGCGGCTGCTCGCGGCGCAGCTGACGCCGATGGACGGCGCGATGGCGGCGACGGGCAAGATGCGCGTCGGCTATTTCACCCAATATCAGGTCGAGGAACTCGACGGCGCCGACACGCCGCTAGGGCATATGACGCGCGTGATGGCGGGCAAGACGCCCGGCGCGGTGCGCGCGCAATTGGGGCGTTTCGGCTTTTCGGGCAACAAGGCGACCACCGAGGTCGGCAAATTGTCGGGCGGCGAGCGCGCGCGGCTGGCGCTGGCGCTGATCACGCGCGAGGCGCCGCACCTGCTGATCCTCGACGAACCGACCAACCACCTCGACGTCGATGCGCGCGAGGCGCTGGTGCAGGCCTTGAACGGCTTCGACGGCGCGGTGATCCTCGTCAGTCACGACCGCCACATGCTCGAACTCACCGCCGACCGGCTGGTGCTCGTCGACAATGGCACCGCGCGCGATTTCGACGGCAGCATGGACGATTATGTCGCCTTCATCCTGGGCAAGGCGGCGAACGACGAGGCGAAGGCGGCGCCCGGCAGGCCCAGGGACGCCAAGCTCGCACGGCAGGAGGCGGCCAAGGCGCGCGAGGCGCAGGCGGCGCTGCGCAAATCGGCGCAGCAGCTGGAGGCGCAGACCGCGAAGCTGACGGCGCAGATTTCGGCGATCGACCGCGCGATGTTCGACCCCGCCGGGGCCGATCCGGCGCTGGCGAAACTCGCGATGGGCGAACTCAGCCGCCGCCGCGGCAAGCTGGCCGCCGAGCTCGAGCAGGCCGAGACGGTGTGGCTCGAGGCGCTGGAGGCGATCGAGAGCGCGGCCGCCTAACCCTGTTGCCGCTTTCGCGCCCGCGCGATCGACACGCTCTGCACCGCCGACAGCAGGAACAGGATGAAGGCGCCGAAGCCCGCGAGCGCGGCGGTGATGTAATAATTCTGCCGCCCGCCGACCGAGTTGGTGGTCATCAGATAATGGGGCGAGGCGATCGGCAGCCCCTGTTTTTCGAACGCCGCGACGACGTCGGCGGGCAGGCCGTTCTCGACCAGCACCCCCTGCATATGGTCGGCGAGGAAGGCGTTGACGCGCGGCGCTTCCTGGCTGTCGGTGAAGGCATAGCTGGCGCGGTCGATGAAGAAGCGCACCGGGGCGTCCTGGGCCGCGCCCTCGGCCAGCACCGGCACATAGATGGTCTGATGGTCGATATCGGCCGAGCGCGAGCGGAAGGCCTCCTCCATCTGCAGCGCGCGGCCGGTGTCGGGGACGGCGTGCGCGAAGATCGCCGATCCGGCCGGCGGCGCGGCGTCGCCGAGCGCGGCGAGATCGACGGTGACCGGCGGGTCCGACCGGTCGGGCAATTGCTGCGAATAAAGCCAGGCGCCGCCCGCGACGAGCGTCAGGACGACGCCGCAGATCAGCATGCCGGTGCGCACGCGGCGCAGGATCGGCACCGGATCGTCGCCCGCGATCAGCGAGGCCTGGTTCAGCAATTCGCGCTCGCGCAGCACCCGGAAGGCCGGAATCATCAGGATGAAGGCGGGAATCGCGGCGGTCCACATCTTTTCGTAACCGCCCCATTTTTCGATCTGCCATTCGGCCAGCCAGCGGTAGAGACCGCTGTAATGGCTGTATTCCCACCAGGCCCAGCCGATGACGAGCGCCATCCAGCCGAGCGCGAGCCAGAAACGCAGCGATGAGTTTTGCGGCATCGTTCGCCCCCTTTTGCTTCGATCATCCTATCATGGACGCGCGGCCTGTCGCCGCAGTGATTTGAGCCACAGGGCCAAGCCGTGATAGCCTGGCGCCCGCCGCCGAGTCCGGGCGCTTGACTCGGGCGCCGCGCATCGCGATAATAGTTTCAATTGAAACCAAATCGGGAAGAAGATCATGGCCGACCTGTTCGACAATCCGCTGGGCCTCGACGGCTTCGAGTTCGTCGAATTTTCGGCGCCGGAAAAGGGCATTCTCGAACCCGTGTTCGAACGCATGGGCTTCACCCTGATCGCGCGCCACCGCTCGAAGGACGTGCAATTGTGGCGCCAGGGCGGGATCAACCTGATCGCCAATTACGAGCCGCGCTCGCCCGCGGCCTATTTCGCCGCCGAGCACGGCCCCTCGGCCTGCGGCATGGGCTGGCGCGTGCGCGACGCCGCGAAAGCCTATGCGGAGGCGGTCGCGCGTGGCGCCGAGCCGGTCGAGGTCACGCCGGGGCCGATGGAGCTGCGCCTGCCCGCGATCCGCGGCATCGGGGGGTCGATCATCTATCTGATCGACCGCTATGGCGACGACCTCAGCATCTACGACATCGACTTCGTCTATGAGGAGGGCGTCGATCGCCATCCGGTCGGCGCGGGCATGCAGCTGATCGATCACCTCACGCACAATGTCTATGGCGGGCGCATGGCGCATTGGGCGGCCTTCTACGAGCGCATCGCGGGTTTTCGCGAGATCCGCTATTTCGACATCAAGGGCGAATATACCGGCCTGACCTCGAAGGCGATGACCGCCCCCGACGGCAAGATCCGCATCCCGCTCAACGAGGAAGGCGCGGGCGGCAAGGGGCAGATAGAGGAATATCTGCGCGCCTATAATGGCGAGGGCATCCAGCATATCGCCTTTGCCTGCGACGATCTCTACGCGGCGTGGGACAAGCTCAAGGCGCTCGGCAATCCCTTCGCCCCGTCGCCGCCCGACACCTATTACGAGATGCTCGACGAGCGGCTGCCCGGCCATGGCGAGCCGGTCGAGGCGCTGCGGTCGCGCGGCATCCTGCTCGACGGATCGACCGAGGACGGCGACCCGCGGCTGCTGCTCCAGATCTTCGGGCAGACGGTGATCGGCCCGGTCTTCTTCGAATTCATCCAGCGCAAGAAGGACGAGGGCTTCGGCGAAGGCAATTTCACCGCGCTGTTCAAGTCGATGGAGATGGACCAGATCCGCCGCGGCGCGCTCAATGTCGAAACGGAACCGGCCGAATGACGAGCCCGATCAAACTCGGCGGCGTCCACCACGCTGCCTATCGCTGCAAGGATGCGAAGGAGACGGTCGAGTGGTATGAGAAGATGCTCGGCATGACCTATACCACCGCCTTTGCCGAGGATCATGTGCCCTCGACCGGCGAGTACGACCCGTACATGCACGTCTTCCTCGACGCGGGGAACGGCAATATCCTCGCCTTTTTCGAGCTGCCCAACCAGCCCGGCATGGGGCGTGACGAGAATACGCCGACGTGGGTCCAGCACCTGGCGTTCAGGGTCGGCAGCTATGACGAGCTGGTCGCGGCGAAGGCGCATCTGGAGGCGAACGGCGTCGACGTGCTGGGGCCGACGCATCACGGCATCTTCAAGTCGATCTATTTCTTCGACCCCAACGGGCATCGGGTGGAATTGGCCTGCGATATCGGCACCGACGAACAATATGCCGAGCTGCGCCGCGTCGCGCCGCTGATGCTCGACGAGTGGAGCCGAACGAAGAAGGCGCCGCGGCATGCGGACTGGCTGCACACCGCGGCGAACGAGTAGGTGAGCCTGTCGCCCTCACCCTTCCGGCGCTTCGCGCCTCCCTCCCTCTCCCGATGGGAGAGGGAAGGGGCCCGCCGGCAAAGCCGGTGGGAAGGGTGAGGGTGGAATAGCTACTTCCGGTCCAGCCCGATGCTCTCCAGCGTCGCGCCGCTGCATGTGTCGGCGGCCTTCGCCTCGCCGTCGCCCGACAGCGCGCCGACCGCCAGGAACCCGGCGACCACCGCGACCAGGAAGCCCCCCGCGACCCACACCAGATATTTGTCGATGAACGCCTTGATCGGCGCGCCGAACAGCCGGAACAGGATGCCGACGAGCATGAAGGAAAAGGCGCGGCTGGCGAGGCTGGCGAGCAGGAACTCGCCGAAATTCATCTGGATGAAGCCCGCGGTGATCGTCAGCAGCTTGAACGGGATCGGCGTCGCGCCCTTGATCAGGATGATCTCGGTCCCGAACTGGCGGAGATAGCAGGCGGCGGGCGGAAAGGCGTCGGTGAGGCCGAGCACGCCGAGCAGCCACAGCCCGACGCTTTCATAGAGAAAATAGCCGATGCCGTAGCCGAGCATTCCGCCCGCGACCGAGGCGGCGGTGCAGATCAGGGCGTAGCGGACGGCTTTCTTCGGATCGGCGAGGCACATCAGCCCAAGCAGCGGGTGCGGCGGGATCGGGAAGAAGCTCGCCTCGACGAAGGAGACCAGCGCCAGCCAATATTCGGCGTGCGGGTGCGCCGATTTCTCCATGGTCCAGTTGTACATGCGCTGGATCATGGACTTGTTGCGGGGGATGGCGGTCATGCTGGTCCTTGTGATTGGGTCAGGATGACCTCGACCTTCCTATGGCGGTGGTGTCGGGCGAAATAAAGTCCCTCCCCTTCAGGAGTGTCAGGTCGGTCATGCCCCCGGCATGACCTAAACCGTCCGGGGGACGGTTTACCTGACACTGGGTTGGGGTGGGGGCCATCGGCCTTGCGCAAGGCCGATGGCCCCCACCCGCTGCGACTAGGGAGCAAAGCTCCCAAGTCTCGCTGCCCTCCCCTGAAGGGGAGGGTGTGTTTCGATCAGTGCCGGAAATGCCGCATGCTCGTAAACACCATCGCCAGCCCCGCTTCGTTCGCCGCCGCGATCACCTCGTCGTCGCGGATCGAGCCGCCGGGCTGGATGACGCAGGTCGCGCCCGCCTCGACCGCGGCGAGCAGGCCGTCGGCGAAGGGGAAGAAGGCGTCGCTGGCGACCGCGCTGCCGACGGTGCGCGGCTGCGCCCAGCCGTGGCTGTCGGCGGCTTCGCGGGCCTTGACCGCGGCGATGCGCGCGCTGTCGCGGCGGTTCATCTGCCCCGCGCCGATGCCCGCGGTCGAGCCGCCCTTGGCATAGACGATTGCGTTCGACTTCACATGCTTGGCGATCGTCCAGGCGAAGAGCGCGTCGGTCAGTTCGTCCTCGGTCGGGGCGCGATCGGTGACGATTTTCAGGTCGGCGCGGGTGATGCGGCCATTGTCGCGGCTCTGCGCGAGCCAGCCGCCGATGATCGTCTTCATCATGATGCCGCCGCGCGCGGGATCGGGCAGTTCGCCGGTCAGCAGCAGGCGGAGATTCTTCTTCTTCGCGAACACCGCGCGGGCGTCGGCGTCGGCGTCGGGGGCGCAGACGACCTCGGTGAAAATGCCGCTGATCGCCTCGGCGGTCGCGCCGTCGAGCGGACGGTTGACCGCGATGATGCCGCCGAAGGCTGACACATCGTCGCATTTCAAGGCCGCGTCATAGGCCTCGGTCAGCGTCGCGGCGGTCGCGACGCCGCACGGGTTGGCGTGCTTGACGATGACGCAGGTCGGATCGGCCTCGCGGAACTCGGCGACCAGCTCGAGCGCGGCGTCGGCGTCATTGATATTATTGTAGCTGAGCTCCTTGCCCTGCACCTGTTCGGCTTGCGCGATGCCGCGGCCTGCGGGGCCGACGGGCAGGTAGAGCGCGGCTTTCTGGTGCGGATTCTCGCCATAGCGCAGTTCGGCCGAGAGCCTGGCGGTCAGCGGCAGCGTGTCGGGGAAGAATTGGCCCTGATCGGCGAAGGCGAACCATTGCGCGATCATGCCGTCATAGGTCGCGGTGTGCGCAAAGGCGGTCGCGGCGAGGCGCTTGCGCAAGGCGAGGGTGGTCGCGCCGCCGTTGGCGTCCATCTCCTCGATCACCGCGGCATAGTCTTCCGGCTCGGTGACGATGCCGACGAAGGCGTGGTTCTTGGCCGACGAGCGCACCATCGCGGGTCCCCCGATGTCGATATTCTCGATGATCGTGTCGCGGCTGGCGCCCGACATCACGGTCTGGAGGAAGGGGTAGAGGTTGACGACGACGAGGTCGATCGCGCCGATGCCGTGCGCGTCCATCGCCGCGACATGCGCGGCGTCGTCGCGCACCGCGAGGATGCCGCCGTGGACGGTGGGGTGGAGCGTCTTGACGCGGCCGTCCATCATCTCGGGAAAGCCGGTGAGGTCGGCGACGTCGAGCACGTCATGCCCCGCCTCGCGCAGCGCCCTGGCGGTGCCGCCGGTCGAGACCAGCTCGACCCCGTGGCGGACGAGCGCGGCGGCAAGCTCGGCGAGCCCCGCCTTGTCGCTGACGGACAGCAGGGCGCGGCGGACGGGGACGAGATCGGTCATGGGAAGGGCGGCCTTTGCAGGATGGGAAAGACGCGGACGCCCTAGGCGCGTGAGGGCGTTTGAGCAACCGTTTGAAAGGTTCACGCGGAGAAGAAGAATATTCGCGCAGAGATCGCAGAGGACGCCGAGAAGAAGAGAAAACTTTTGAACCGTTCGCCCTGAGCTTGTCGAAGGGCCGTTCTTTCTTTCGACGATGAAGAAGAGCGGCCCCCTTCGACTGCCTTGCAGGCGCTCAGGAGAGCCTTCGACAAGCTCAGCACGAACGGAGATTTTCAACCCTCTCCGCGTCTCCGCGTGAACCGTTTCTATGCGATCTCTGCGCCTCTGCGCGAATCTCTTACAAGCCCAGCGCCGCCGCGATCCGGTCCCAGCGGACGAGCTTGAAATTCTGCGCGCGTGGCGCGTTGTCGCCGTCCTGCGCCAGGAAGAGGCCGTCGGGGTAATCGGGGCCGAAATTGCCGGCGACCGCCTCGATCCCGTCGGTCTCGCTCGTCGCGCCGAACCTGCCCGCGGTCACGGCGAAGCGGCCGACATAGTCGATCCCCGGCAGGCGGAACACCGCATAGGCATTGTCGCCCTGGCTCGATGCGAGCAGGTAGCGCTGGCCCTTGTGGTCGATCGTCGCGAGGCCCTCGACGTCGGCGACGAGGCGCTGGTTGTCGACCGGGGCGACCAGCGCCGCATCGGCGCCGGCGCCGTTCCGGGTCAGCCGCCAGATGCCCGCATCCTCCTCGCCGACGTACAGCGTGTCGCCGTCGAAGACGCAGCCTTCGGACTGGGTGGGAATCTTGTGCTCCCACTGCACCGCGAAGCCGGGAGCGGCGCCGTCGATCGTCAGCGTGCCGACGCGGACCGTGCCGTCCTTGATGATCAGCGCGGCGGTCAGCGGCGCGCCCGGCGCGGTCTTTTTGAGGCAGAAGCCATAGGCCTCGCCCGTCCCCGCCGCGGCGCGGCCGAGCGCGGTGAGCGATGGCTTGTCGGGGTCGAGGCGGAAGACCGCGATGTGCGCGTTGACGCCGTCGTTGCGGTCGCTCGCGGCGACGATGTTGCCCGCGACGTCGACATTGTTGACGAGGCCGCCCTCGATGAAGGCGATGTCCCTGCCCGCGAGGTCATAGACGTGGATGCCCGCCTTCTTGTCGGTCGCGATGATGAGCGCGCGATTGGGGTTGGCGGGATCGACCCAGATCGCCGGATCGTCGGCGGCGTCGGCCTTGCCGGTGCCGACCGGCGCGGTTTCGCCGGTCGCGGTCACCGATACGGGGGGCAGGCCGGTGATGACGGGCTTTTCCCCGCCCGCCGCGCAAGCGGCGAGCGGGAGCAGGGGCAGCAGGGCAAGCAGGCGGCGTATCATCAGAACTTCACCCGCGCGCCGAACTTCATCGTCCACTTATACTGCTCGAACTGCAGCAGGTTCCGGCGCGCGCCGACATTGTTGTAGGCATAATATTTGGCGTTGTTGATGTTCACCCACTCGTAGAAGACCTGGACCTGCTTGGTCACGTCATATTTGGCCGACAGGTCGAGCTGGAAATGATTGTCGATGATGCGGTCTTCGTCGGCATCGTCGCCCAGCTCGTCGAGATATTTCGAGCGATAGGTGCCCGCGAGGCGGAGCGAGACGGGGCCTTTTTCATAACCGAGCGCGGCGTTGAAGGTGTGCTTGGCGGCCGCCGGCAGCGCGATCTTGCGCAGGTCGGTGACGTCGCCGTCGATCGGCACCGTGCCGGTCGCGTCGGTATAGGTATAGTTCGCCTGCACCAGCAGCCCGTCGAACGGCGAGGGCAGGAAGCGCAGCGCCTGCTGGTAGCTGAGCTCAAGGCCCCAGACTTCGGCGCTCTTGCCGTTGATGGGGATCGTCGCTTCGTCGAAGGCGATGCCGTTGTAGCTGCCCGGATCCTCGACATTGGTATCGACGATGAAGTTCTTCACATCCTTGTAGAAGAAGCCCGCCGACACCGCGCCGTTGCCGGGCAGATAATATTCGACGCTCGCGTCGAAATTCCACGCCTTGTACGGCTTGAGATAGGGGTTGCCGAATTCGCCTTCGCGCTCGTCGTCGTCATTCTGTTCGATGGCGAAGCGCGGCGCGAGCTTCGACAGCTTCGGACGCACGAGGCTCTTGTAGGCGGCGGCGCGCAGGACCAGGCTGTTCTGCGGTTCCCAGCGCAGCGTCAGGCTGGGCAGCCAGTCGTCGTAGCTGCGCTTGAACTGGTTGGGGGTGATGATGATCGTGTCCTCGTCGGCAGTGGAGCCGTCGGGCAGCGTACCGTCCTCCTCCACCGTCGTGACGGTGTTGGCGCGGATGTCGTTCTTGGTATGCTCGTAGCGAACGCCGCCGATGACGCGCAGCGTCGAACTGTCCCAGCGGCCGAGCAGATAGCCCGCCACGACATCCTCGGTCACCGAATAATCCTCGACCGTCGAGTCGAACAGCGAGTCGAATTCGTTGAGTTCGAAATCGCCGCGGTTGGCCTCGAAATATTTGCGCACCAGCGTCTTGCCGAGCACCGGCGAAATGTCGGTGAGGCGATAGGTCTGGTCGCCGACGAAATCGGCCATCGTCAGGTCGTCCATCTCCCAATATTCGGTATTGAGATTATATTGCTTTTCGCGCCAGCGGCCCTTGGCGCCCGCCTGGATCGTGAAGCTGCCATTGTCCATCGCGAATTCGCGGCCGATGTCGAGCTTGGCGCCCCATTCCTCGTCGCGCGAATCCGACAGCGCGGTGACCTGGATGCTGTCGAGCTCATATTCGCCCGGATCGAAGAAATCGGCGACCGCGCCGGCAGCGCCGCCGACCGTGTAGAGCGGCACGCGGGGATTGGAGGTATCGAGGCCGATCGTCAGCCCGTCGTCCTCGAAGCTCTTTTCGAAATTGGCGGGGTCGATCGAGCCGTTCTCGCGTTCCGACGATTTGGCGTAGCTGCCCGAATATTGGATGCGCCAGCCGTCGCTGTTGGTTTCGCCGCCGAGCACGATGCTGCGGATGCGCTGGCGTTCGAAGCGGTCCTTCAGCGAGCGCTGGACCTGCAGTTCGCCGTCCTCGTCGCTGAATTCGACATTGGTGCCGCTGCCCGAAATCTCGCCCGCATCCTCGAGCTTGAAGCTCGTCTCGCGGCGATATTCCTGGTCGTCGAACTGGCTGTAGATGCCGCGGGCATAGAGCTTGGTCGAGCTGCCGACGCGGAAGTCGAAGTTGAGGTTGGCGCTGAGGCGTTTCCGCTCGACGTCATAGTCGCGGTAATTGACCTCTTCGGGGAAGACGATGCCGTCATCCTCGTCCCAGCCGTCGGCCTCGACATTGTCGGTCTCGAACTTGCGCTGATAATAGGAGAGGCCCCCCGACACGCCGACATTGTCGCCGAGGCGCTGCGCGAAATCGATGCTGCCCTTCGGCGTCAGCTTGTCCGAATATTTGTTGTAGCTGCCCTCGATCTTCGCGGTGAGCAGATTCTTGCGGCGCTCGAAGGCGCTGGTCGTGTTGATCTCGATCGACGCGCCGATCGTGTCGCCATCCATGTCGGGGGTCAGCGACTTCTTGACCTCGATCGATTCGATGCTGTCGCTCGAAATCACGTCGAGCGCGATCGAGCGCACGTCGCTTTCGGGGGCGGGCAGGCGCACGCCGTTGACCGAGGTCGCATTGAGTTCGGGGTCGAGGCCGCGGACCGAGACGAAGCGGCCCTCGCCCTGGTCGTTGAGGATGTTGACGCCGGGCAGGCGGCGCAGCGATTCGGCGACATTCTGGTCGGGGAACTGGCCGACCGAGTCGCGGGTCAGCACGCTTTCGACGCCGTCGGCGGCCTTCTGGCGCGACAAGGCGCTGGTCATGTTCGCCGACTGGCCGAGGACCAGGATGGTGCCGTCGGTGCCCAGCACGACGCTGACGGTCGCGTTGCCGCTGTCGGGGACGGTGACGGTCTGGACGCTCGGCTCGGCACCGACGTAGCGGGCTTCGAGCGTGTAGGTGCCCGGGGGGACGTCGGCGAAGCGGAAGCTGCCGTCGCGGTCCGATTCGGCGATGCGGTTCAGCTCGACGAGGCGCAGCTGCGCGCTCTGCAGCGCGCGCGTGTCGCTCGCGTCGGTGACGATGCCGGTCAGGTCTCCCGCGAAGGCGGTGCCCGGAATCGCGGCGGCGAGCGAAAGGAAGGTGCCGAGCAGGATGCGCGAACGAACGGTACGAAGCTTGTGCATGGGATCCCCCTGGAGAGTGCGGAAGAGATCGTCCGCGCCTGTTGGCTGCGGACGATTCGAGGGGGCCAGTGACAGTGCTCTATGACCGCCGTGTTACGCGGCTGTCACACCAGTGAAACAAAAGGAAAGCGGTGCCGGCAAGGCGCCCGCGATTGCGCGATAAAGCCGCTGCGATGGAAAATTTGCCCGCCACGTGGCGGCGCTCAGCCGATATGCTTGAAGATCCAGCCGATGCTGGCGCCGCCCGCGGGGGCGGTGGCGGTGACGACGAGCTGCTCGGTCGGATGCGGGCGGCCGTCGCCGTCGACCCACAGGCTTTCCTCCACGTCGAGCGCGCCTTCGCTCGTGCGGAATTGCCACAAGGGGCCGCCGTTTATGCGCAGCAAGGCGCCCAATTTGTCCGCGGTCAGGCTGGCCTGCAGCGACGGGCCGAGGTGGAAGCGCAGCACGAAACTCTTGTCGCCCTTGCGGCGACTGCGCGGGGCGGGGAGCAATTGGTCCTCGCCCCTCAGTTCGCGGCCGTTGGGCGACAGGATCAAGAGGCGGCGGTGGATCAGCCCGTGGCGGCGGGCATAGCCGTCGTGGCTCATTTCCAGCCGGCTGCCCTGCGGCGTCTCGTGCCGGTCGAGCTCGACCTCGGTCACGCCCTTGCCGAGCGCGCCGCTCGCCAGGATCGCGGTCGAATTGCTGTCGGCGAGGACCAAAGTCGAATGGGCGGCGGTGGTGCGCAGCCCGCGCGCCAGATCCTCGGGGATCGTCGCGCCGGTCAGCGCCGCGCCGCCGCAATTGACGATGATGCGGTCGGCGCCGTCGCTGAGCTCGAAGGCGAGGGTCGAGGCGCAACCGGCCTCGGTCACCCGCGCGACCGGCGGCGGGGCGGCATCGGCGAGGAGCACGACCTTGCCCGCGACCAGCCGCTGATACCCCCAGTCGCGCGCCTGTTTGAGCGGGCGGGTGCGCACGCCGCTGGCCGCCACGATCGCCTGGATCGCCTCGGGCGCGGTCGCGGCGCTGCCCTGCCAGCTCCCCATGCCGCCGTCGGCGTGGACGAGTCCCAGCAGCGCGGGGACCGAACGCGCCAATATTTCCTGGAGGAAGGGCGGCACCTCGATGCGGCGCATGTCATAGGTGCGCGCCAGCATCGCCAGCGCCATGATCGCGTCGAGCTGCGCCTGCGGCGAGCGCGCGATATTGCCGCCGTCGGCGTAGAAGCTGGTTTCGAGCACCTTGCGCAGCCCGGCCTCGCCGAACACCTGCCGCGGCTCGCCGCCGGGCATCAGCAGCGAGGCGGCGACGATGCCGGTCCAGGCGACGAGCTGGCCGATGCCGGGGCGCGTCTTGTCGGCGACGCGGTCGAGGTGGCGCGCGGCGCGCGCGAGATGATTGAGCACCGCCGAGCGATAGACGAGGTCGCTCGACGACAGGATCAGCGGCGCGTGGAAGGCCCAATAGAGGATGCGCCAGCCGCTGTTGTCGGCGCGCCACGCGGGCTCGCTGACCGTCTCGCCATGCGCGGCCAGCCAGTTCCGGACCATCGCCTCGGCGATCGGGGCGCCGTCGGCGCGGCTGCCGGTCGCGGCGAGATCGCGCAGCCAGGCGAAGCTGTGGAGATAGTCGGCAAAGGCGGGCGCGACGGCGAGGTTCGCGAAATCGAGTTCGGCGATCGGCTGCCGGAGCCCGCGATGCAGGAAATGGCTGAGCGCGGATCGCCGTGCCCGCGCGCGTGTCGCCGGGGACCGGATCGGTCGGCACGCCGAGCAGCTTCAGCGGAAAGCGGCCCTTGAGGCGGAAGGCGTGGAGCGGGGTGCGCCAGGTCAGGCGGGTGATGTGGTTGGCGATGCGGTCGCCCAGCGACAGCCCCTTTTCGGCGGGCAGGCGGATCAGGCGCTTGCCGGGCTCGATCGTGTCGTCGATGTCGGTGCCGCTGTCGGGGGCGTCGGGCGCTGCGGTCACGGCACGCACCTCCAACGATCAGGCGCCGCGCAGGCTTTGGATATTGCCGGCATAGGCGTCGGGCCCGCCCCTGAAGGTCGCGGTGCCGGCGACGAGGACGTCGGCGCCGGCGGCGATGGCGAGCGGCGCGGTGGCGGCGTCGATGCCGCCGTCGACCTCGAGCCTTATGTCGCGGCCCGATTTCTCGATCATCTTCCTGACCGCCTCGATCTTGCGGAGCTGGCTCGAAATGAAGCTCTGGCCGCCGAAGCCCGGGTTGACGCTCATGATGAGCACCAGGTCGATGTCGTCGATCAGATAGTCGAGCATCTTCGCCGGGGTGCCGGGGTTCAGCGATACGCCCGCCTGCTTGCCGAGCGACTTGATGTGCTGGACGGTGCGGTGGATGTGCGGGCCGGCCTCGGGATGGACGGTGATGATGTCGGCGCCGACCGCCGCGAAGGCGTCGAGGAAAGGATCGACCGGCGAGATCATCAGATGGACGTCGAAGGGCAGCGCCGAATGCGGGCGCAGCGCCTTCACGACGGCGGGGCCGATCGTCAGGTTCGGCACATAATGGCCGTCCATCACGTCGATATGCACCCAGTCGGCGCCCGCCGCCTCGATCGCGCGCACTTCCTCGCCCAGCCGCGCGAAATCGGCGCTGAGGATCGAAGGGGCGATGCGGACGGGGGAAGGCGCGTCAGTCATGGACCGCCCTTAACCATCAAGCGATTCGGGGGCAAGGCGGAGGTCGCGGAAAGACACGGATGTTGGGGCAAGGACGGGATGCGCGCTTCGCTTGCCAAGCCGCCGGGCCACCGGTAGCAGGACCGGCATCGGGCAAGGCGTGAAGGAACGGCGTTTGCAATATCGGACGGATGTCGCCGGGCTGCGGGCCGTCGCCGTATTGCCGATCCTCCTGTTGCATGCTCGGCTTGTCCGCGCTGCCCGGCGGTTTCGTCGGGGTCGATATTTTTTTCGTCATTTCGGGCTATCTGATCACCTCGATCATCATACGAGAGATGGATGATGGCCGCTTTTCGCTGACGGGCTTCTATCGCTCAGCGCGTGGCGCGCATCCTGCCCGCGCTGCTCCTCATGCTGCTCGTGACCCTCGCGGCCGGTGTCTGGCTGATGTTTCCCGACGATCTGGAGGCGCTGGGGGTGGAGTGCGGCCGCCACGTCGCTGTCGGCGTCGAACATCTGGTTCTGGCGCAATGTTTCCTATTTCGGAACCCGCGCCGAGCTCGAACCGCTGCTGCATACATGGTCGCTCGGGGTCGAGGAACAATTCTACATCCTCTATCCGCTCTTCCTGCTTCTGCTGCGCCGCCTGCCCGCGATCTGGTTCAAGACGGCGTTGTGGCTGGTGCTCGCGGTTTCCTTCCTGATCGGATGGCTGCTCGTTCCGGGCAAGGAGAGCTTCGCCTTCTACATGCTGCCCAGCCGCGCGTGGGAACTGGCGCTCGGCGGGCTCGTCGCGGTTGGCGCCTTTCCGGCGTTCGAGGCCCTCCGGACGCGCGCCGCACTCGCGGCAAGCGGGCTGATACTGGTCGCGGCGGGGCTGCTGTTCGTCACCAGCGACATGGCCTTTCCGGTACCCTGGGCGCTACCCGCCTGCGCTCGGCACCGCGCTCCTGATCGCCTATGGCGATCGCGGTCCGACCGCGCGCCTCCTGTCCTTCGCCCCGATGCGCTTCGTCGGCGACATCAGCTATTCGCTCTATCTCTGGCATTGGCCGGTGATGAGCTTCTGGCGCTACCAGCGCGGCGTCGTGCTGGCGCCGTGGGAGATGGCGGCCACGATCGGCCTGTCGTTCGCGCTGGCGATCGCCTCGTGGCGCTGGGTCGAGCAGCCCTTCCTGCGGCGATACCGGGCCGGGCCGGCGCCGCGCGTGGTCGCGGCGGGCGCCGCCGCGGCTGTCGGCGTCGCCGTTATCGCCGCCGTAGCCGCGCATTTCGCGCCCGCGCTGCGGCCGCTCGATCCGCGTCTGGCGCCGATCGTCGAGACGGCCGCCTATCCCCGGTCGGCGATGCTGCGCGAACAGTTCGGGGTCGGCCGGTGCCATGTCACGGTCGAATCGCCCGTGTTCCGCGCCGAACGCTGCCTGTCGCCGGTTGCGGGGCGCCCGAACGTCCTGTTGCTGGGCGACAGCCATGCGGCGCAGCTATCGCAGGCGCTGCGCGAACGCATCGGTTCGCGCGGGCATCTGCTCCAGGCGACCGCCTCGGGATGCCGCCCGATCCTGCCCTATGCGGGCGAGCCGCGCTGCACGCGCATCATGCGGCTGGCGGTCGAAGGGCCGGTCGCGGCCGGCGGGGTCGACCATGTCGTCCTCGCGGCGCATTGGCGGTCCGACGAGCTGCCCGGGGTCCGGGCGATGGTCGAGGCCTTGCGCGCCAGGGGCATCGGGGTGACGGTGCTCGGTCCCGTCATGCGCTACGAGGAGGATTTACCCCGCGTGATCGCGCGGGCGATGGCCAACAACGACCCCGCGATGGTGGCACGCACCGGCGATCCGGCGCGAAAGCCGTTGGACCGGGCACTGGCCCGCGCCGTCGCCGGAACGGGTGCCGTCTATGTGTCGATGCTCGACCTCGAATGCCCGCGGGGGAAATGCCCGGTGTTGGCGCCCGACGGCCAGCCTTTCCATTTCGACACGACCCATTTCACGCTCGCGGGATCTCGGGTGATGGTGGAGCGCCTTCCTCCCGCGGCGCTGCCCTGAGCCGCGGCGCCTACCGCCAGCGCCAGCCGCCTTCGGTCCTTGCCCGATAGAGGGGCAGCGGGGCGAGGCCGGCGAGGATCACGAAGATCGTCATCAGCATTGGCCGCTCGCGCAGCAGCACCGCGATACCGGTGATCAGCGCGATGTGCAGCGCCAGCATCAGCCAGCCCTGCCACGCGATCGGCAGGCCGGTGCCGTAGCCGCGGCTCTTGGGCCGGAACCAGGGGCGGTCGTCGAGGAAAAGATGCAGCATGCGGGATCCTTTCAGTCGCGCGGGGACAGGATGAAGGCGGCGACGGCATCGGCCAGCGTCGCGTCGATCGGCAGGCCGGGGTCGCCATAGGTCGCCAAATTGGCCGCGCGGTCGTCGCCCGCGACCTGTTTCAGCGGGTGCGCCATGCCCTCGATCAGCAGAAGCTTCGCCCGGGGCTGCGCCGCCGCGAGCGCCTCGGCATCGGCGCGGGTGACCTGGAGGTCGGCGAGGCCGCCGACGATCAGCACCGGCTTGCCGACCCCGGCGATCAGCGCGGCGGGGTCGCGCGCGAACAGGTCGATCAGATAATCCTGGATCGCGGGGTTGAAGAGCCCCTGCGCCAGCGCCGGATGCATGGCGGCGACATCGACATGCCGGCCCGCCTTCAGCGCGTCGATCGCGCGACCGGCGTCGGCGAGCAGCGGCGCATTGGCGGGGTTGGCGGCGAGCTGTTCGCGCATCAGCACGTCGAGCGGCTGGCCCGGCGTCGCGATCAGCACGAGGCCGCAGACGCCGGGATCGGCGGCCGCGGTCAGTGCGATCAGTCCGCCCTCGCTGTGCCCCGCGAGCCAGACGCAGTCGCGTCCGCTCTTGTCCCTGAGCGCCTTCACCCATTGCGCGGTGTCGGCGGCATAATCGTCGGTGGTGACCTTGTTCGGGTTGGCGGCGGCCTCCTTGCTGCCGCCGACGCCGCGCTTGTCGATCCGCGCGCTCGACACGCCGCGCTCGGCCAGCGCCTCGGCGAGCAGGCGATAGCTAGCGGCGTTGAGGTCGGCGGGGCTGTTGCCGTCGCGGTCGGTCGGGCCCGATCCGGGCAGGATCAGCACGACCGGCGCGTCGGCCGGCCCGGCGAGCAGCAGCGTTCCGGCGAGCGGTCCGTCGGGTCCGCGCACCGCCATCTCGATCGGGCGCGGCGCGGCCAGCGCGCTCTGCCCGGACAGCGCCAGCGCGGCGGCGGCCAGCGGGATCATGGTTTTCCGCATCATTCTGCCTCTTCCTTCGGCGGGCGTCCGCGCTTCGCGGGCACCGGGGGTTTGACCGTCACGCCGCGCCGCGCCAGCGCCTCGCGCAGCAGCACCTCGATCTCGGCGTTGGCGCTGCGCAGTTCGGCCGCCGCCATCCGCTCGACCGCCGCATAGAGCGCGGGGTCGAGGCGGAGGGCGAAGGCTTTCTTGGCGGGCGTCGGCATCGTTCGTCTCGGCGGACGGGGCTCAGTAGAGCGAGCCCGTGTTGACGACGGGCTGGGTGTCGCGTTCGCCGCACAGGACGACCATCAGGTTCGACACCATCGCCGCCTTGCGCTCGTCGTCGAGTTCCACGACATTCTTCTCCGACAGGTGCTGCAGCGCCATCTCGACCATCGTCACCGCGCCCTCGACCAGCTTCTTGCGCGCCGCGATGACGGCTTCGGCCTGCTGACGGCGGAGCATCGCGCCGGCGATCTCCTGCGCATAGGCGAGGTGGGTGAGGCCGCATTCGTCGACGGTGATCCCGGCGACGTCGAGCCGCTCGATCAGCGCCTTGCGGAGTTCGACCCCGACCTCGTCATGGTTGCCGCGCAGCGTGATTTCCTGATGCTCGATATCGTCATAGGGGTAGCGCGAGCCGATCGCGCGCACCGCGGCCTCGATCTGCGCCATGACGAATTCCTTGTAATCGTCGACGTCGAACAGCGCCTGCGCGGTGTCGGTGACGCGCCACACGACCTGCGCCGCCATCTCGATCGGGTTGCCGCGCAGATCGTTGACCTTGATCTTGTCCGAAATGACGTTGTTGGCGCGCACCGCGATCTTCTTGCGCGTGTACCAGGGCAGCACCCAGCGCAGCCCCTCCTCGCGGTCGGTGCCTTTATAGGCGCCGAACAGCTGGATCGCCGCCGCCTCATTGGGGTTGATGAGGTAGAAGCCGCAGAGGATCAGCGTGCCGGCGACCGCCGAGACGACGACGACCGCCCATTTCCACGCGACCTCGGGGCCGCCGATATTCGTCGCTCCCGCCCAGATCGCGACGCCGAGCAGCAGCAACCAGATGAGCAGCATCAGATAACCGCTTTGCGTGCTCGCGCGCCCCTCGCGGCTGCGGTTCAGTGCGGGCGTTCCCGTTTCGACCATGTTTCCCTCCGAATCACTCGATATAAAGATGATATCATATTTATATCGTTTCGGAGCAGCGTCAATGGGAATTGCGCGGGTGTGTGTGGGGGGGCTTTGGGGTGGATAGCAGTCATCCCCCTCCCTTTTGGGGAGGGGTTAGGGGTGGGTAGCGAGCGCAGCGAGCAAGAAGGAAGAGCGCCGCCTTCGGCGGCCACCCACCCCCAGCCCCTCCCTTGCAGGGAGGGGAGAACGAACGCCCGTAACCGCCCGCAACCCGCCATCGGTTTCCGGCAAACAACGAGGTCCGAAAGACCCTTCGCCCTTTCCTTTCGCGTCGCGTCAGCGGGGCTGGAGAAGGCCGCGCATCCGGTCGGCCGGGACGGTCTGCCCGTCGGTCCTGGTCGGGCTCGCCGCCGCGCGGCTGTCCGCCGCGGCATAGAAGCGGACGGGTTCGCCCGAAGCGCCCGGAACGAGGCCGGCCAGCCGGTCGCGCGGGAAGGCGAAGCAGCGCGCATAGGGGCAATCCGCCATGACGCGCGTTCCGGTCACCGACCGCAGCACATCGCCCTGCGACTGCGCCTTCACGACCAGGCTCGCCGGAGCCCCGGCGATGGTGCCGCCCGCGAGGCCGGCGACGACGCTTCCGTCGGCGCGGCGGCCAATCGCGAGGAAGCCGGTGACGGGTTTGCCCCAGGCATCGCTGTTCACCGCCACTTCGATGGGAGCGGCGATCAGCGACAGCTCGGCCATGCCGTCCTTCGACACGCGGATCGACGAATAGCCGAAGGGCGACCCGTCGGCGAGCGCCGCGCCGCGCGGCGTCCAGCCCGCATTGTTGACCAGCGTTTCATGGTGCAGGATCGCGAAAGCGGTCGATTGCTCCTCGATGAAACGCGCGAGCGCCAGATCGGCGTTGCCGGGATAGCGCGACAGGCGCTGTTGCGCCAGCGCCGGGATCATGGCCTCGAACTGCGGCATCTGGTCGCCGAACAGCTCGGCGGCGGCGGCGCGGAAAGCCTGGAGAAGGCCACCTTCGTCGGCGGTGAGCGGCGGCAGCGGCAACGCGCCTTCGCCGCCGCTGCGATAGGCGACGATCAGCGCGATGAGACCGCCCATCCGCTTGAACGCCTCGACGCGGCCGGTGTCGATGTAATTCTGTCCGCCTTCGCATCCGAGCTGCGCCGCCTTTTCGCGATGGCGGGCGCCATGATCGTACAGGGCGCGCTGCGCGGCCATGCCCATGTTCAGCGTATCGGCGCCGCGCTCCTCGGCGGCCTTGCGCGCCGCGCCGTAGGCGTCCATCGTCGCCGATTTCTCGAGCGCGATTCCAGCGGCCTCGTTCAGATAATGATATTCGAAACCGCGGTAGCTCTTGCACGCCGAGCCGAGTTCCAGCGCGACGTTCAATATTTCGAATGCGTCGCCTTCGGCTTTCGCCGGTTCGGCCGCGGCCGATGACGCGGTCACCGCCGCCGCAGCGGCGATCGCCATGAAAATACGCAAAACCATCGATTCCCCCCTTTCGATGGGTTTGCTGCTAGCATCGCCCTATTCGACCGGAAAGCCGCGTTTCGCGAGCAGCGCCTTCACATCGGGATCGCGACCGCGGAAGGCGCGGTACGCTTCGGCGCGGTCGGTTTCGTTGCCGGTCATCAGCAATATGGTGCGGAACCTGTCGGCCACCGTGCGATCCCAGGGGCCGCCGGCTTCGGTGAAGGCCGCCCAGGTGTCGGCGTCCATCGTTTCCGACCAGAGGTAGGAATAATAGCCCGCCGAATAGGCGTCGCTGCTGAACAGATGGCCGAACTGCGGCAGGCGGTGCCGCATGACGATTTCCTTCGGCATGCCGATTTCGGCCAGCGTCTCGCGCTCGAACTTGTCGATGTCGGCCGGCGGGGTCTGGCGGTCGTGGATCTTCATGTCGACGATCGCGCTCGCCAGATATTCGACCGTCTCGAACCCCTGGTTGAACTTGTTCGATGCGAGGATCTTGTCGACCAGCGCCTGCGGCATCGGTTCGCCCGTCTGGTAGTGCGTCGCATATTTCGACAGCACCTCGGGCGTCATCAGCCAATTCTCGTTCACCTGGCTCGGATATTCGACGAAGTCGCGCGGCACCCCGGCGAGCGCGGGGTAGTGGATGTGCTGCAGCAGATAATGGATGCCGTGGCCGAATTCGTGGAACAGGGTCGTCGCGTCGTCGAGGCTGACCAGCGTCGGTTCGCCCTTCGCGCCCTCGGTGAAATTATTGTTGTTCGACGCGAGGACATTGCGGTCGCCGCCGAGCGTCTGCTGGCTGCGATAGGTGGTCATCCACGCGCCCGAGCGTTTGCCGTCGCGCGCGAAATTGTCGAGGTAGAGGACGCCGACATTCGCGTTCGTCTTGAGGTTGTAGACCTCGAACGTCTTGACCTTGGGATCGAAGACCGGGATCGTGCCGCTGATCTCGCGGAAACCGAGGTCGTAGAGCTGGCCCGCCGACCAGAACATCGCGTCGCGCAGCTTGTCGAGCTGGAGATAGGGTTTCACCTCGCTCTCGTCGAGGTCGTACTTCGCCTTGCGGACCTTCTCGGCATAATAGCGATAGTCCCACGGCTCGATGCTGATCTTCGGACCCTTGCCGGCCTTCGCCTCGGCGTCGGCGATCGCCTGCATGTCGGCGACCTCCTCGTGCACGCGGGCGACCGCGGCGGGCCACACCTTCATCATCAGCGCATCCGCATTTTCGGGAGTCTTCGCCATGGTGTCGGCCATGCGATAGGCGGCGTGATTGGGGAAACCGAGCAATTCGGCGCGCTGCTGGCGCAGTTTCAAAATCTCGGCGATCGTCGCATTGGTGTCGTTGGCGTCGCCATTGTCGCCGCGATTGACGAAGGCCCGCCAGACCTTTTCGCGCAGCGCGCGGTTGGTGGCGTTCTGCAGCACCGGCTGCGCCGACGAGCGGGTGTTCTTGATCGCCCACTGGCCGGGCTTGCCCTGCGCTTCGGCCGCCGAGGCGAGCGAGGCGACGAAGCCGGGTTCGAGCCCGGCGAGCTCGGCCTTGTCGGTGACGAAAGTGTAGAGCTTCTCGTCGCCGAGCAGCTTCGACGAGAAGGTCGAGAACAGGCCTTCGAGCCTGGCGTTGAGGTCGACCAGCTTCGCCTTGTCGGCGGGCGAGAGGTTGGCGCCGTCGCGCACCATCTCGTCATAGCTGCGCTCGACGATGCGGATCTGCTGGGCGTCGAGGCCGCTGTCGTGGCGCTTGTCGTACACCGCCTTGTAGCGGGCGAAGAGCCTGGGATCGAGGAACAGCTCGGTATAGAAGGTGGAGATTTTGGGGCTCCACTCGGCGTCGATGTCCTCGACGCGGTCGTTCGACTTGTTCGACGACTGCACGCCCCACAGCGCGAACAGCCGGTCGGCGGTGTCGCCCGCGAGCATCATCGGGACATGGGTGTTCTCGAAGGTCGCGGGTTCGGGATTGTCGATCACCGCCTGCACCTCGGCCTTCGTCTCGTCCATCGCCTTCTGGAAGGCATCGGGGAAGAGTTCGGGGTCGAGCTTGTCCCACGGCGGCACCCCTTCATAGGGCCCGGTCCAGGGCGCGAGCAGCGGATTGCCGTCGGCGGGCGCCGTGGCGGCCGGCTGGGCGGCGGGTTCGGCGGCGGTAACGGTCATCTGGCTCATACCCACGAGCATGGCGGTGGATGCCAGCAGAGTCGACAGACGGCGGGCAAAGTGAGGCGCGCTGCGCGGCATGTTTCGAATCTCCCGGTGGAAAAGGTTTCGGACGAAACCATGTCGGCGGGCGTCTTAACCCCATGTGACGGCGATGTGCAAGTTCGGGAGGATGGCTCAGCCCGCGAACATCGGCTGGACCAGTCCGGGCACATCCACACGGAAGGTGAAGACGCCGCCCGCGTGCGGCTGCGCCTCGCGCTCGCCGTCGGAGAGGTTCTTGCCCGCGCTGGTGACGAAGGCGGTGCGGAGGTCGGCGCCGCCGAAGGCGATCATCGTCGGGCGCTGCACCGGCAGGTCGACGGTCTGCAGCAATTCGCCTGCCGGCGACAGCCGCACGACGCGCCAGCCGTCCCACAGCGCCGACCAGTAACAGCCCTCGGCATCGACCGCGGCGCCGTCGGGGCGGCCGTTGCCTTCGGTGAACTCGTGGAACAGCCGGCCCTCGCCGAGCGTGCCCGTCGCGGGATCGGCGGCATAGGCGTGGATGCGGTGCGTCGGGGTGTCGGCATGATAGAAGATGCGGCCGTCGGGGCTGAACGCCGCGCCGTTGCTGGTCATCAGTCCTCCGAATATGGTGGTCAGGTTGCCGTCGGGATCGAGCCGATAGAGGGTGGCGTCGCGCTTCGGCTTGTCGGCGGTCAGGCTGCCGACCCACAGCCGCCCGGCGGCATCGACGCAGCCGTCGTTGAAGCGCTGGTGCGGCAGGCCGGCGAGCGCGGCGGGGCCGAAGGGGCGCGGCGCGGCGCCCCATGCGTCGATCAGCGCGCAGCCGTCGCCGAGCGCCGCGACGAGTCCGCCGCCCGCGCGCGGGGCGACGCAGCCGACGGGCTGATCGAGTTGCATCGCTTCATGGCCGCCCGTGGCGGGGTCGAGCCGGTGGATCTGGTGCGCGTCGATATCGACCCAATAGAGGCGAGCTTCGCCGGCGTGCCAGCGCGGCGATTCGCCGAGCAACGCGCCGGCATCGAGGAGGAGTTCGACCATGAGGGCGGTTTAGCGCGTGCCGCAGCCGCTGCACAGGGCTGCAAAGCTATTCGTCGTGCCGTCGCCCCCGCGTAGGCGGGGGCCGTTGGTGGTCTCCGCGGCGGCGAAGGAAAAGGCCGATTGCGGCCCCCGCCTATGCGGGGGCGACGAGGAGGAACTTTCCTGCCGTAGCGTCTTTCCACTTGACGTGCACGTAAACGTAAGGTCAGGTGCGGGCGAAAGAAGCGGCCGACTCCCCGCCTGCGTTCGGCTGCGCCAAGGGAAAGGAAGATCATGTCGCTCGATAACCTGTCGCGCTCGGCCTATACCGAGGATCATGAGGCGTTTCGCGCGACGGTGCGTCAGTTCCTCGAAAAGGAAGTCGCACCGAACGCCGCGCAATGGGCCGAGGACAAGATCGTTCCCAAGTCGATCTGGCCCAAGGCGGGCGAACTCGGCATGCTGTGCCCGACGGTGCCCGAGGAATATGGCGGGCTCGGGCTCGACTTCGGCTATAATGCGATCGTCGACGAGGAAAGCGCCTACTACGGCCGCGCGACCACTGGCTTCTCGCTCCAGTCGGACATCGTCACCTCCTATATCGTGAAATATGGCAGCGAGGAGCAGAAGAAGCACTGGCTGCCCAGGATGGTGTCGGGCGAGACGATCACCGCGATCGCCATGACCGAGCCGGGCACCGGCTCCGACCTTCAGGGGATGCGCACGACCGCGAAGAAGGATGGCAATCATTATGTCATCAACGGGTCGAAGACCTTCATCACCAACGGCCAGAACGCCGACCTGATCCTCGTCTGCGTCAAGACCGACACCGAAATTCAGCCGGCGTGGAAGGGCGTGTCGATCGTGCTGGTCGAGGCCGACCGCGAAGGGTTCCAGCGCGGCCGCAACCTCGACAAGATCGGACAGGATGAGGCGGACACGTCGGAACTCTTCTTCAACGACGTCCGCGTGCCGATCACCAACTGTCTCGGCGAAGAGGGGCAGGGCTTCATCTATCTGATGAGCGAGCTGCCGCAGGAACGCCTGTCGATCGCGGTCAGCGCGCAGGCTTCGGCGCAGCGCGCCTTCGACGACACCGTCGAATATACGCGCGAGCGCAAGGCGTTCGGCAAGCCGATCCTCGATTTCCAGAACAGCCGCTTCGTCCTCGCCGACCTCAAGGCCAAATTGCAGGTCGGCTGGGCGCATCTCGACTGGGCGCTGGCGCGCCACATGAAGAAGGAACTGACCCCCGAGGAGGGCGCCGCGGCGAAGCTGTGGCACACCGACCTGCAATGGGAGGTGATGGACAAGTGCCTGCAACTGTTCGGCGGTTCGGGTTACATGAACGAATATCCCATCGCCCGCGCCTGGCGCGCGGCGCGCGTGACGCGCATCTTCGGCGGCACCAACGAAATCATGAAGGAACTGATCGGGCGGAAGCTCTGAGAAATTCTCTCTCCCTTTGCGGGAGAGAAAGACTTGGCTTGGCGACTTGTCGCCTAGCAAGTCTTGAGAGGGGGCCTAAGGCTGGCGCTCCAACGCCCCCTCTCCCAGCTCCGACTAGGCGGCGAAGCCGCCAAGTCTCCACATCCCTCTCCCGCAAGGGGAGAGGGAAGAAGAGGAAAGGAACCTCCCCATGGCTCATGCTTATATCGTCGATGCCGTCCGTACCGCCGGGGGCCGCCGCGGCGGCCGGCTTCGCCGGCGTCCACCCCGTCGACCTCGGCGCCGCGGTCTTCGACGCGATCGCCGACCGCAACGATTTCGACACCAGTGCGATCGACGACGTCATCACCGGCTGCGTCAGCCAGGGCGGGCAGCAGACGATGGACCTCGGCCGCAACGCGGTGCTCGCCTCGAAGCTGCCCGACTCGATCCCCGCCGTCACCATCGACCGCCAGTGCGGCTCGTCGCAGCAGGCGGTGACCTTCGCCGCGCAGGCGGTGATGTCGGGCACGCAGGATATCGTCCTCGCGAGCGGCATCGAAAGCATGACGCGCGTGCCGATGGGCAGCGTCGCGACTTTGTTCATGAAGGAGGGCCTCGGCAACTATAAATCGCCCCGGCTCGAGGAGAAATATCCCGGCATCATGTTCAGCCAGTTCATGGGCGCCGAGATGATCGTCAAGAAGCATGGCTTCACCAAGGACGACCTCGACGCCTTCGCGCTCGAAAGCCACCGCCGCGCCAGGGCGGCGACCGAGGCGGGCGTGTTCGGGCGCGAGATCGTGCCGGTCGAGATCGAGACCCCCGAAGGCAAGGACTGGCACAAGGTCGACGAGGGCATCCGCTTCGACGCGACGCTGGAGAGCATCGCGGGCGTCAAGCTGCTCCAGGAAGGCGGCACGATCACCGCCGCGACTTCCAGCCAGATCTGCGACGGGGCGAGCGCGGTGCTCGTCGTGTCGGAGCAGGCGCTGAAGGACCATGGGCTGACGCCGCGCGCGCGCATCCACCATGTGTCGGTGACCGCCGGCGACCCGGTCATCATGCTCGAGGAGCCGCTGTTCGCGACCGAAAAGGCGCTGAAGAAGGCGGGGCTGAGCATCGGCGACATCGACGCCTATGAGGTCAACGAAGCGTTCGCGCCGGTACCGCTCGCGTGGCTCAAATATCTCGGCGCCGACCATGCGCGGCTCAACGTCCATGGCGGCGCGATCGCGCTCGGCCACCCGCTCGGCGCGAGCGGCGCGAAGCTGATGGCGACCTTGCTCGGCGTGCTCGACGCGACGGGCGGCAAATATGGCCTGCAGACGATGTGCGAAGGCGGCGGCCAGGCCAACGTCACGATCGTCGAGCGGCTTTGATTTAATACAACCCCTCCCCTTCAGGGGAGGGGCAGTGAGACTTGGGCTGGCGTAGCCGGGCCTTAGTCGAGCGGGGTGGGGTCCAGCGGCCTTGCGCCACGCCGACAGACCCCACCCCAACCCCTCCCCTGAAGGGGAGGGGCTCTAGACCAGGAGAATGACATGAAACTCGATTCCACCGTATCCGCCGTCGTCACCGGCGGCGCCTCGGGCCTCGGCGCGGCGACCGCGCGCCTGCTCGCATCGAAGGGCGTCAAGGTCGCGATCTTCGATTTGCAGGAAGAAAAGGGCAAGGCGCTTGCCGAAGAGATCGGCGGCGTCTTCTGCGAAGTGAACGTCACCGACGATGCGAGCGTCGACGCCGGCTTTGCCAAGGCGCGCGCCGCGATCGGGCAGGAACGCATCCTCGTAAACTGCGCCGGCACCGGCAACGCGATCAAGACCGCGAGCCGCAGCAAGGAAGACGGCAGCATCAAGCATTTCCCGCTCGATGCCTTCAACTGGATCATCCAGATCAACCTCGTCGGCACCTTCCGCTGCATCGCCAAGTCGGCGGCAGGCATGATGACGCTCGAGCCGACCGAAGACGGCGACCGCGGCGCGATCGTCAACACCGCGTCGGTCGCCGCCGAGGACGGCCAGATCGGGCAGGCGGCCTATTCGGCGTCGAAGGGCGGCGTCGTCGGCATGACGCTTCCCGTGGCACGCGACCTCGCGTCGGAGAATATCCGCGTCAACACGATCCTGCCCGGCATCTTCGACACCCCGCTGCTCGCGGGCGCGCCGCAGAATGTCCGCGACGCGCTCGGCGCCTCGGTGCTCAACCCGAAGCGGCTCGGCAACCCGGCCGAATATGCCCATCTCGCGCTGACGATGATCGAGAACGGCTATTTCAACGGCGAGGACGTACGCCTCGACGGCGGCATCCGCATGGGGCCGCGCTGACATGCCGAAACCGGAGAGCTGGCGGCTCGATGCCGCCAGCTACCCCGTCCAGCTGGATTTGCAGACGCGGTTCCAGGACATGGACATCAACGGCCACCTCAACAATGTGGCCTTCGCCGCGCTGTTCGAAAGCGGCCGCGTGCTGCTGAACCGCGAGGTCCGCCCGCTGACCGAACGCCCGGCGAACGAGCGCACGATGGTCGCGGCGGTCGAGATCAACTATCTCGCCGAGGGCAATTTCCCCGACCCGGTGCGAATCGCGACGGGCATCGGCCGGCTCGGCACGTCGAGCTGGACGATCGTCCAGGCGATGTTCCAGAACGGCCGCGCCATCGCGACCTGCGACACGGTGGTCGTATGCCGCACCGACGGCGCGGCGAAACCGCTGCGGGCGGAGATGGTGGCGGAACTCGAAGCGAAGCTGGCAAGACCAGCGTGACCGACCGGCCTTTACAGCGTCGCCCCCGCGAAGGCGGGGGCCGCTGTAGGTCTGCGCAGCGACGAAGTTCAAGGCCGACGGCGGCCCCCGCCTTCGCGGGGGCGACGACCCACTTTCTAAAGCTTCTTGTCCGCATCCGGCACCGACCGGATCAGGTCGCGCGCGAAGCCGATCAGGCCGATCTGGCGGCGGCGCTTCAGCCGCTCGGCGCGCAGGATCGCCATCACCTCGCCATAGCATTCCTCGACCGCGTCGTTGATCAGCACATAGTCATAGCCGTCCCAGTGGCTGATCTCGTTCGCGGCGCGCTCCATGCGCGCGGCGATCACCGCGTCGCTGTCGGTCTTGCGGCTGCGCAGGCGGCGTTCGAGTTCCTCCATCGTCGGCGGCAGCACGAAGACGCGCACGACGTCGGGTCCGGCCTCCTGATAGAGCTGCTGCGCGCCCTGCCAGTCGATGTCGAAGAGCACGTCCTTGCCCGTCGCGAGCAACGCCTCGACCGGCGCGCGCGGAGTGCCGTAGCGGTGGCCGAAGACATGCGCCCATTCGAGGAATTCGCCGTCGGCCGCCATCTGCTTGAACGTCTCGGTATCGACGAAATGATAATGGACGCCGTCGATTTCGCCGGGCCGCGGCGGGCGCGTCGTCGCCGAGACCGAAAGCGCGATGTCGCCGTCGGCTTCGAGCATCATGCGCGAGATGGTGGTCTTGCCCGCGCCCGAGGGCGAGGAAAGGACGAACAACACGCCGCGGCGGTTGAGGTGGACGCTATCAGCCATGGGCGCTAATTGCGCGGGGACACGCGGCGGTCAAGGGGGAGGCATATGGCGGGACTATCGCGCAAGGGCTGGCTGGTCGCCGCGGCGCTCGTCGCGCTGCTGGCCGCGATATTGTTCGCGATGGGGCGTCCGCCGATCTGTCCGTGCGGCACCGTCAGCCTCTGGCACGGTGTCGTGCAGTCGAACCAGAACAGCCAGCAGATTTCGGACTGGTACAGTTTCAGCCATATCATCCATGGCTTTATCTTTTTCGGCCTGTCGCGCTGGCTGATCCCGGACTGGCCCCTGTGGGTCGCGCTGGCGCTCGCGATCGGGATCGAGGGGGCGTGGGAAATCCTGGAAAATTCGCCCGTGATCATCGACCGTTATCGCGAGGTGACGATGGCATTCGGCTATTCGGGCGATTCGATCCTCAATTCGGTGAGCGACACCCTGTTCATGATCGCGGGCTTCCTCGCCGCGAGCCGGATGCGATGGTGGGCGACGGTGGCGCTGGCGATCGTCTTCGAGCTGTTCACGCTGTGGACGATCCGCGACAATCTGACGCTCAACGTGCTGATGCTGGTCTCGCCTGTGGAGGCGGTGAAGGAGTGGCAGGCGGGAGGATAGTTCCTAAGCCTCGTCATTGCGAGCCGAGCGAAGCAATCCAGGACGGTTTACGCGGACTCGGGATTGCCGCGTCGCCTTCGGCTCCTCGCAATGACGAGGAGTGTCAGTGAATCGCCGGTCGCGGGTCCGCATCGTCAACCGGGATCGGCGGCGGCAGCGCGTCGCCCATCGTCTCGCCGTCGGTCGGCGGCGTGTTCGACACGCCCGCATAGGGATCGACCACTCCGGCATTGGCGAGGGCCGGATCGGCCGCATGCGCTTCCTCGGCGGCCTGGCGCGCGGCGGCGCGGTCGGCCCATTTCTTGGTGAGGTAACCCGCCGCGCCCCAGGCCGCGATCGCGGCATAACGCTGCGGGAACAGGCGCCGCGCCGCGAACAGGGTCGCGGCACCGATCACCGCGCCGGCGACGGGGTGGCCGCCCTTCCGCTTTCCGATGGCGCTGCCGAGAACGCCGCCAACAATCCTGCCGATCATGCCCATCTCTCCTTCTCTCCCATCAATTCCCGGAAGGGCCCGCGGGTTCCGGCCCGAGCATCGTCCTCGGGTCGACGACGCGGTCGAAGGTCGCGGCATCGACATAACCCAGATCGAGCGCCGCCTCGCGCAAGGTCGATCCCGTCTCATGCGCATGTTTCGCGATCTTCGCCGCCTTGTCGTATCCGATCGCGGGCGCGAGCGCGGTGACGAGCATCAGCGAGCGGTTCATCAAATCGTCGATCCGCCCGCGATTGGGTTCGAGCCCGGCGACGCAATGGTCGGTGAAGCCCGCCATGCCGATGGCGAGCAATTCGATCGAGCGCAGCACGTTCGAGGCGATCAGCGGCTTGAAGACATTGAGTTCGAGGTGGCCCTGCAGCCCGCCGACGGTCACCGCCTGATGGTTGCCGATGACCTGCGCCGCGACCATCGTCAGCATCTCGCACTGCGTCGGGTTGACCTTGCCGGGCATGATCGAGCTTCCCGGCTCGTTCGCGGGCAGGTCGAGCTCGCCCAGCCCCGCGCGCGGGCCCGATCCGAGCAGGCGGATGTCGTTGGCGATCTTGGTCAGCGCGACCGCCAGCGTGTTCAGCGCGCCCGAGAAGAAGACGAGCCCGTCGTTCGAGGCCAGCGCCTCGAACTTGTTGCGGGCGGGTTCGAAGGCGATGCCGGTGCCGCGCGACAGCGCGGCGGCCATCGCGGCGTCGAAGCCCGCGGGGGCGTTGAGGCCGGTGCCGACCGCGGTGCCGCCCTGCGCCAGCTTGTTGATATTGTGCGCCAGCGCGCCTTCGATCCGCGCGCGGCATGCGATCAGCTGCGCGACATAGCCCGAAAATTCCTGCCCCAGCGTCAGCGGGGTCGCATCCTGCAAATGGGTGCGGCCGATCTTGACGATATCGCCCCAGGCTTCTGCCTTCGCAGCGAGCGCGCCGGTCAGCGCCGCGAGCGCGGGGAGCAGCCGCGCCGTCGTCTCGACCGCGACCGCGACATGGATCGCGGTCGGGAAACTGTCGTTCGACGACTGGCCCCGGTTGACATGGTCGTTGGGATGGACCGGCGCCTTGCCGCCGCGCTGGCCGGTGAGCGCCTCATTGGCGATTCCCGCGATCACCTCGTTGACGTTCATGTTCGACTGGGTGCCGCTGCCCGTCTGCCAGATGGCGAGCGGGAATTGCGCGTCATAGTCGCCCGCGATCACGCGATCGGCGGCGGCGATGATCGCGTCGGCGAGCCCGCCGTCGAGCCCGTGCGCGCGGTTGACCTCGGCGGCGGCGCGCTTGACCCGCGCCAGCGCGTGGACGATCGGGATCGGCATCCGCTCGTGCGCCGGGAAAGAGAAATTATGCGCGGCTGCGCTCGGTCTGCGCGCCCCAATAGGCGTCCGCCGGAACCGCGATCTCGCCGATGCTGTCGCTTTCGATGCGCGTGTCCGTCATCCGATCATCATCCTCGTCACCAGCACCGCGCTCGCCCAGCTCATCGCGGCGAGGCCGAGCAGCTGCCAATAGCCGGTCTCGCCGATCCGCCGCCGCAACCATGCCGCCGCGAGCCACAGCAGGACCAGCGCGGGGGTCAGGACCAGCAGGGTGAAGCGCAGCAGCCCGTCGGTGATCTGGTTCCGGACACCGCTGCTCTCGACGATCGCATAGCCCTCGACCCCCCACCAGAAGGCGGCGGTCAGCACGACCATGCCGGCGAGCGCCCAATATTGCCAGAAGCGGCTGGGAGGCCATGGCGGCGCCATGGCCTTATCTCTTCTTGCCGAAATCCACGGTGACGACGTTCGATCCGTCGTCGCTGCTGCCCGCGTCGGGGCGGTCATTGTCGGCTTCGTCGTGCGGTTCGGGGTCGGCACCGTCGTCGCTGACCTGGAACTGCAGCCCGAAATCGACCGACGGATCGACGAAGGCGGTGATCGCCGCATAGGGGATCACCAGCGTCGAGGGCGTCTGGTTGAACGACAGGCCGACGCTGAACAGATCCTCCTCGACCGTCAGGTCCCAGAAGCGGTTCTGCAACACGATCGTCATTTCGTCGGGGAATTTGGCGATCAGATGCGCCGGAATCGCGACCCCGGGCGCCTGCGTCTTGAAGGTGATGTAGAAATGATGCTCGCCGGGCAGGCTGTCGTGCCCCTCGATCTGGCGCAGCACGCGGCCGACGACGGCGCGCAGCGCGTCCTGCACGATCTCGTCATAAGGAATCAGGCTGTCGCGAACGTCTTCAGTCATGGGCGAGGGGGATGAACGGCAGTCGGCGACGGGTCAAGGGGGGAGAGTCGCCTTGCAACGCGAAAAGTGGGTGCTATGGCGTGCGCCATGCGAACCGCCACCTTCCAGCGCACGACCAAGGAAACGGATATCGCGATCACCGTCAATCTCGACGGGACGGGCGATTATTCGGTGTCCACCGGCATCGGTTTCCTCGACCATATGGTCGAGCAATTGTCGCGACATTCGCTGATCGACATTGCGATGGCGGTGAAGGGCGACCTGCATATCGACCAGCATCACACGGTCGAGGATTCGGCGCTCGCGCTGGGCGAGGCGGTGGCGAAGGCGCTCGGCGACAAGCGCGGTATCGCGCGCTATGGCGAGGCGCATGCGCCGATGGACGAGACGCTGACGCGCTGCGTGATCGACATTTCGGGGCGTCCCTATTGCGTCTGGAAATCGGGCTTTTCGCAGCCGCGGCTCGGCGAGATGGATACCGAGCTGTTCCCGCACTGGTTCGCGAGCTTCGCGCAGACCGCGGGCATCACGCTGCACCTCGAGACGCTGTACGGCGAGAACAACCATCATATTGCGGAGAGCAGCTATAAGGCGCTAGCCAGGGCATTGCGCCAGGCGGTCGCGATCGACCCGCGCAAGGGCGATGCGATTCCCAGCACGAAGGGCGTGCTATGATTCTCCCCTCCCGCTCGCGGGAGGGGTCGGGGGAGGGGCTGTTTCGGGCCACTGCCATTCGTCAGACATGCCCTCCCCTAACCCCTCCCGCAAGCGGGAGGGGGATTTGACCATTGCCCTGATCGACTATGGCGCGGGCAATCTTCGCTCGGTGCATAATGCGCTCGTTGCGGCGGGTGCGGAGGATGTCGCGGTCACCGCCGATCCCGATGTCGTCGCAAAGGCAGACCGGATCGTGCTGCCGGGCGTTGGCGCGTTCGCGGCGTGCATGAACGGGCTGTCGGCGATCGACGGGCTGGTCGCGGCGATGGAGCGGCGCGTGCGCGGCGAGGGCGCGCCCTTCCTCGGCATCTGCGTCGGCATGCAGCTTCTCGCCGACGCGGGCGAGGAGCATGGGCGGCACGCGGGGCTCGGCTGGATCGGCGGCACGGTGCGCGCCTTCGATCCGCAGCCGGGGCTTCGCATTCCGCATATGGGCTGGAACGACGTGGTCCCCGTTTTCGCGCATCCGGTGATCGCGGCGGGCGAGGCCTATTATCTGCACGGCTATCATTTCGCCGACGCGGCGCATGTCGCCGCGACGAGCAGCCATGGCGGGACCTTCACCGCTGTCGTGGCGCGGGACAATATCGTCGGCGTCCAGTTCCACCCCGAAAAGAGCCAGGCCTATGGTCTCGCAACGCTCGAAAGGTTTTTGTCGTGGCGCCCTTGATTCCTCCCCCTCCCCTTCAGGGGGAGGGGCCGGGGGTGGGGTCCAGCGGCCTCGCTCTACCTCGCCAGACCCCACCCCAACCCCTCCCCTGAAGGGGAGGGGCTTCAGGAACGCGCCATGACCCTGACCATCTTTCCGGCGATCGACCTGAAAGGCGGGCAGGTCGTGCGGCTCGCCGAGGGCGATATGGCGCGCGCGACCGTCTATGGCGACGATCCGGCGGCGCAGGCGCGGCTGTTCGCCGAGGCGGGAGCGAGCCATCTGCATGTTGTCGATCTCGACGGTGCCTTTGCCGGGGAAAGCGTCAACGGCGCGGCGGTCGAGAGCATCGTCGCGGCCTTTCCGGGCAAGGTGCAGGTCGGCGGCGGCATTCGCGACCGCGCCGGTGTCGATCGCTGGCTGGCGCTCGGCGTCGAGCGGGTCATCATCGGAACGGCGGCGCTGAAGGACCCCGCGTTCGTCAAATCGGCGGCGCGCGACCTGCCGGGGCGGATCGTCGTCGGGGTCGATGCGCGGGACGGCATGGTCGCGACCGAGGGCTGGGCCGATGTGTCCGACGTCCGCGTCGAGGACCTGGCGCGGCGTTTCGAGGATGCGGGCGTCGCGGCGCTGCTGTTCACCGATGTCGGGCGCGACGGGTTGCTCAAGGGCTGTAATGTCGAGGCGACGGTGGCGCTTGCCAGGTCGGTCGATATTCCGGTGATCGCCAGCGGCGGGGTTGCGGGGATCGAGGATATTCATGCGCTGCGCCCGCATGTCGCCGACGGGATCGAAGGGGTGATCACCGGGCGGGCGCTCTATGACGGCCGCCTCGATCTGGCCGAGGCGATCGCGGCGGGGCAGTTCCCCTCCCGCTTGCGGGAGGGGTTAGGGGAGGGCATGTAACGATGGCGCGCTCCCGGAACAGGCCCTCCCCCGACCCTTCCCGCAAGCGGGAGGGGAGAAGATGACCGTTCGCGTTCGCGTCATCCCCTGTCTCGACGTCGCCGACGGGCGCGTCGTCAAGGGCGTCAATTTCGTCGACCTGCGCGATGCGGGCGACCCGGTCGAGGCGGCGCGCGCCTATGACGCCGCCGGCGCCGACGAGCTCTGCTTCCTCGACATTTCGGCGAGCCACCAGGGGCGCGGCACTTTGCTCGACATGGTCAGCCGCACCGCCGCGGTCTGTTTCATGCCGCTGACCGTCGGCGGCGGGGTGCGCAGCGCCGAGGACGCGCGCGCGCTGCTGCTCGCGGGGGCGGACAAGGTCGCGGTGAACAGCGCCGCCGTCGCGCGGCCCGAACTCGTCGCCGACATCGCCGGCCGCTTCGGCAGCCAGTGCGCGGTCGGGAGCATCGACGCGCGGCGGGTTGCCGACGGACGGTGGGAAATCTTCACCCATGGCGGGCGTCGGCCGACCGGCGTCGATGCGCTCGAACATGCGGTGCGGCTGGCGGGACTTGGCGCGGGCGAATTGCTCGTCACCAGCATGGACCGTGACGGGACGAAGGACGGTTATGACCTGGCCCTTACCCGCGCAATCGCCGATGCGGTGAGCGTGCCGGTGATCGCGTCGGGCGGCGTCGGCCATCTCGACCATCTCGTCGCCGGGGTGATCGAGGGCGGTGCCAGCGCGGTGCTGGCGGCGAGCATCTTTCATTTCGGGGAGGCGACGATCGCCGCCGCCCATGCGCGGCTCGCCGCGGCGGGATTGCCGGTTCGGGCGCATTAAATCGGCCGCAGGGGTGGCCATGGCGGGACGGGGCTGCAATAGCCCTCTCATGACCTCGAAGCTCCGCATCGCCGACCGCACCAACGACATCTTCCCGATCCTCGGTTTCGCCGCCGCGCTCGCCAGCTTCGCGATGCCGCTCAATGCCTGGCTGGTCGCGATCATCCTCGGCGGGGCGGTGGTCGCGGCGGTCCACCATGCCGAGGTCATCGCGCACCGCGTCGGCGAGCCGTTCGGCACGCTGATCCTCGCGCTCGCGGTGACGGTGATCGAGGTCGGGCTGATCCTGACCCTGATGCAGGCCGAACCCGAAAAGGCGCAGACGCTGGCGCGCGACACGGTGTTCGCGGCGGTGATGGTGATCCTCAACCTGCTAATGGGCCTGTGCCTGCTCGTCGGCGGCCTGCGCCACCACGAACAGCGGTTCCAGCGTACCGGCATCGGCGCGGCGCTCGCGACGCTGACCGTGCTCACCATCGTGACGCTGGTGCTGCCCAATTTCACGTCAAGCGTGCCGGGGCCTTTTTATTCGGGGACCCAACTCGGTTTCGTCGCGGCGGTGTCGCTGATCCTCTATGCGACCTTCGCGCTGGTGCAGACGGTGCGCCACCGCGACTATTTCCTGCCCGATGGCGAGGAGCATGACGAGCCCGACGCGCACGCCGCGCCGCCGAGCGCCAAGCGGACGGCCATTTCGGGCGCGCTGCTGCTTGCCAGCCTGTTCGCGGTGGTGCTGCTCGCCAAGGCGCTGTCGCCGGTGATGGGCGCGTTGCTGGCCGACTGGGGGGCGCCGCCCGCGGTGCTCGGTGTGCTGATCGCGGCGCTGATCCTCGCGCCGGAAGGTTTGGCGGCGGTGCGCGCGGCCAAGGCCGACCGGCTTCAGACCAGCATGAACCTCGCGCTCGGCTCGGCGCTGGCGACGATCGGCCTGACGATTCCGGCGGTCGCGATCCTGTCGATCGTCACCGACCTGCCGATCAGCCTCGGCCTCGACGCCAAGTCGACGGTGCTACTGTTCCTGTCGCTGATCGTCGCATCGCAGACGCTGGCGAACGGACGGACCACGGTGCTGCAGGGGGTGATCCACCTGATGCTGTTCGCGATCTATCTGTTCACGACTTTCGTGCCGTGATCGCTGGCTGAGGTCTCCGACGCGATTCCGGAAATATTTCACGCAAAGGCGCAAAGGCACAAAGAAGAAAGGCGTCGATAGCCCCGCTGCGTGATCTCGTGCCGAAGGCGCAATCAAAGGACACCAGGGATGAAGGGCGCTTCGCGCCAGTCAAGTTCGTCCTTCTGACCTTCTTTGTGCCTTTGCGCCTTTGCGTGCAACAAATCAGCACGCCCTCGCTCCATGGCATGACGCTCTTGCGGCGCTCAGGTTTTCCGGACGAACACCGTCCCCGCCGAATAGCCCGCGCCGAAGGAACAGATCAGTCCGGTATCCCCCGCCTGCATATCCTCATGGTTCAGGTGGAAGGCGATGATCGAACCCGCGCTCGACGTGTTGCCATAGGTGTCGAGCACGGTCGGGCTTTCGTCTTCGCTCGCCTCGTGCCCCAGCACGCGCTGGGCGATCAGCCGGTTCATGTTGGTGTTCGCCTGGTGCAGCCAAAGGCGCCGCATGTCGGCGCCCTCGAGGCCCAGCAACTCCATCTGTTCGACGATCAGCTTCGCGACCCAGGGCACGACTTCCTTGAACACCTTGCGGCCTTCCTGGACGAACAATTTGTCGGTCTTCGGCCCCGACTGGTCGATGCCGCCGTGGCTGCGGTTGAGGAAGCCGAAATTGTTGCGGATATTGTTCGAGAATTGCGTCTTCAGCCTGGTGCCGAGAATGTCCCAATGCCCGGCGGGGGCGATGGCCTTGTCCTCGACGAGGATCGCGGTGGCGACGTCGCCGAAGATGAAATGGCTGTCGCGGTCGCGCCAGTTCAAATGGCCCGAACAGATTTCGGGGTTCACGACGAGCACGCTTTTCGCATGGCTAGGCGCGGATATAGTCGGCGGCGGTCTGGATGCCGAAGGTCGCCGACGAACAGGCGACGTTCATGTCGAAACCGAAGCCGTCGATGCCCAGCGCGTCCTGAATTTCGACCGCCATCGCGGGGTAGGGGCGCTGCATGTTCGAGGCCGCGCACAGCACCGCGTCGACCTCGCCCGCGTCGCGTCCGGCGCGCGTCAGCGCGTCCTTCGCGGCGGCAACGCCGATTTCGGCGAGGATCGAAATCTCTTCGTTGCTGCGCGCCGCGATGCGCGGCGCCATATGGCGGGGGTCGAGGATGCCCGCCTTGTCGACGACGAAGCGCGATCCGATGCCGCTCGCCTTTTCGATGAATTCGACACTCGATTCAGTGAGTTCGGCAATGTCGCCTTTTGCGATGGCTTCTGCATTTTCCCTATTGTGCAGTGCAACATACTGGTTAAAACTGGCGACAAGTTCTTCGTTGGAGATGCTTTCGGCGGGGGTGAAAAGGCCGGTGGCCGACAGGACCGGCTGTGGTGCGTGCGACATGGTGTCCCTGCGTGTCTTTTGTTTTCGAGGCACGCTGATTAGGCCCGGTCGCGGCGCGGCGCAACGCCCCAGCATTGGCTGAATGCTTCCCGACATCATGGTTAACCCGCCACTAACCATTTGGGTGGCAGACTGTCAGATGCAGGCCTCCGGGGGGATGGCTCCCCGGGCGCCGTGCGGGAGCATGACCATGGCGACGCGTTCGGGACCGGCAGCAGGCGATCTGTCGATTGCGGAAATCAAGGAATTCGCGGGCTTCCCCGCGGCGACGCAGCGGTATATCCGCCGCTCGCTCGACATCGGGCTGGAGCGCGACGACGCGATCGCGCGCTGGTCGCGCGACATGGTCGAGGAAACCGCGATCCGCGTGCAGGCCAAGGTCTATCAGCGCATCGCCGAAATCCGCGCGCACATCCCCGACGACAGCGGACTCGACGCGCTCGAACATTTCATGGCGCCGCTCGTCGCGGTGTCGGCCTTCGACCTGGGCCAGGACCGGCTGCCCGGCTTCGCCTCGTACCGCTTTCTCTATGAACGGCTGCTCGGCGCGCATGCGCGGCCGTGGCTGCCAGGCGCCTTCTGCGCCGCGGCGTCGCTGCCGCACCTGCACCCCGACAAGCGCAAGATCCTGCTGCAGTCGATCAGCGAAGCCGCCGCCACCGCCCCCGGCTGGTCGGCGCGCGAGCCGAGCTTCTACCCCGAATGGGTCGAGAAGATCGACGAGACCAAGCCAAGCAAATTGAGCGGCGTTGGTTTGGGGGGACAGCGGACTTTGCAGGCACGCACTGATCTCCCCTCCCGCCTGAGGGAGGGGAGATAAACGTTCGCCTACGCCCGAAACCACCCCTTCGATTACAGCAGCGCGCGGTACAGCCCAAAGGCGCTGGTCAGGGTCAGCACCACACCGACGAGCGTCAGCATCAGCTTGACCGAGAAACGCTTCGCCATGACCGCGCCCAGCGGCGCGGCGAGCACGCCGCCGATCAGCAGGCCGAGCGTCGCGCCAGCGATATCGGCGAAGCCCAACTGGTAGATGAAGGTCGCCGAGACCGTCAGCGTCAGGAAGAATTCGACGCTGTTCACCGTCCCCACCACCTTGCGCGGCTCCGCGCCCTGGACGAGCAGGTTCGAGGTTACCACCGGCCCCCAGCCGCCGCCGCCCGCGGCATCGAGGAAGCCGCCGACGAGGCCCAGCGGCGCGACCACCGTCGGCTTCTGGACCTTGGGCGGATAGAGAAGGCCGCGCACGAGCAGCCAGACGCCGATCGCGACGAGATAGGCGAGCACGAACGGCTTCACGACATCGGCGTGGAGCGAGGTCAGCACATAGGCACCGAGCACGCCGCCGGTCACGCCGGGAATCAGCAGTTTCCAGAACAGCGGCCATTCGATGTTGCGGTGGATCAGGTGGCTGATCCCCGACACGGCGGTGGTGAAGACCTCGACGACATGGATGCGCGCCGATGCGGTCGCCGGCGGCACCCCCATCACCGCGACGAGGAGGGTGTTGCAGATGACGCCGAACGCCATGCCGAGCGCGCCGTCGACCAGCTGCGCCGCGAAGCCGATCAGGATGAACGGCCAGATCGCCGACAGGTCGAACGCCAATATCTCGTGCATCTAATTTCCCAACCCCATTAGTTGACAACCTGCTGCCGCGATTCCCGGAAATGCGCCAGAACAATTTTTCTCTTGCCGGTGAAGGGAATAGTTTCTGCGCCGCATCGAAGCCCGTCTTTGCCTGGGTCAGTCCGTGAGGTCTTCGGGAAGATATTCGCGGACATAATCGATGAAGGCGCGCAGCTTCGGCATCACCTGCTTGCGGCTGGGGTAATAGAGGAACAGCCCGGAGGTGGAGCTCGCATATTCGGTGAGCACCAGTTCGACCTCGCCGGTCTCGACCATCGCCTTGGCGACCGGTTCGGCGGTCAAGATCATCGCAATGCCGCTGCGCATCGCGACCGTCGCCGCGATCCAGTCGTTGACGATCACCGGCCCGGTGACCGCGACGTCGAATTCGCGGTTTCCCTTCTCGAAGGTCCAGGGCATCAGCGCGCCGCTGACCAGCCGGAAGCGGACGCAGCGATGGTTCCGAAGGTCCTCGGGCGTTTCGGGCCTAGCCGTATTTCGCGAAATAGGCCGGCGTCCCCGCGACGACGAAGCGGAACGGCCCGGTCAGGCGGACCGCGATCACGTCGGCGTCGAGCGACTCGCCCATCCGCACCCCGGCGTCGAACCCCCCGGCGCTGAGGTCCGACAGCGCGTCGTCGGCGAAAATCTCCAGCTCGATTTCGGGATAGGTGTCGCAAAAGCCGGCGATGATCGGTTCGAACATCGGCTGCACCGCGCCGCGCATCAGGTTGATCCGCAGCCGCCCGGCAGGCCGGTTGCCGAGATTGCGCGCGGCTTCATAGGCATCGGCGAGCCCGGCATAGGCGGGCGCCGCGCGTTCGAGGAACATCTCGCCCGCCTGGGTGAGCCCGACGCTGCGCGTCGTGCGCATGAACAGCGGCGATCCGACCCGGGCCTCGAGGCTCTTGATCGTCTGGCTGATCGCCGAGGGCGAGACGCCGAGGTCGGATGCCGCGGCGGAAAAGCTACGACGCTCCGCGACGCGGAGAAAAGCCTCGATCCCGTCGAGGACCCCATGGGGGATTGTTAAATCCTGCTTCAAGGCACTTGCAGATTATAGAGGATTATCTATTTGCGCAACCGCGCCTAAAAAGGTTGCACAACGAAACGAAAGGAACCTCTCCCATGGCCACTCAGCTCTCCAACTTCCGCCGCTTCCCCTCGGCTTTCGCGATCGTCGCCGCGTCGGCGCTCGCCTTCACCGGCCTCGTCGCCACCACCTCGCCTGCCTATGCCCAGTCGGGCAGCGACTATCGCTGCGCCGGCCTCGCCGAGCAGGCTTCGACCGCCGCCAACGGCGCCGACGCCGGCAAGCAGGCGAATGCCAAGCGCTTCGTCTCGACCGGCAAGAAGCTGTGCGAAGCCGGCAACGAACGCGCCGCCGCCAAGCAGTTCCGCGCCGCGCTCAAGCTGGCCGGCGTTGCCGAAGTCCAGGGCGACGCGCAGATGGCGGCCGCCAACTGACAATAGCCTGACGACACCAATCTCCGATCCGTCCTCTCCCTCTCCCCGACGGATCCACTGACTGGGGCGGCACCTGACACAGGGCCGCCCCGATTTGTTTGGGGCGCGTGTCGGGTGGTTTCGGACCTTCGCTCTCCCCTCCCTGCAAGGGAGGGGCTGGGGGTGGGTGGCCGCCGAAGGCGGCGCTCTTCCTTCTTGCTCGCTGCGCTCGCTACCCACCCCTAACCCCTCCCTGAAAGGGAGGGGAATCACTGCAATCCAACCCCTAACCGCCCTTTGCCCCTCGCATCGGTCCCAACAGGGATTGCGCCGCGCCCGCACGCGGCTATGCCCCGGTCTTTCACAACCGGAGATCGCGATGAGCCTGCCACGCACCCTGTTCCTTGCCGCTGCAGCATATCTCGCAGTCCCCGCGGCCGCGCAGGACGAGCCCCCGGCGCAGCAGGTGAGCACCGCCTGGCTCAACCGCCAGATGTCCGCGCTGGCTGAACGCAATGCGCAGACGGGGTGGAATGCGATGGCCAGCGGCCTGCGCTGGCGCCGCGTCGCGGGCACCGGCGCGGGGCCGCGTCCGGGGCCGGCCGATCGCGTCACCGTCCATTATGTCGGCACCTTCGTCGACGGCTCCGAATTCGACAGTTCGGTTGCGCGCGGCGAGCCGCATGGCCTTTCCGCTGAACCGCGTCATCAAGGGCTGGACCGAGGGCGTCCAATATATGGCGGTCGGCGACAAGGTCGAGTTCGCCATTCCCTATTATCTGGCCTATGGCGCGGACGGCAGGGGCCCGATCCCCGGGGGCGCGACCCTGCTTTTCACCGTCGAACTGCTCGGCATCGGGGGAGAAGGATGATGGATTTCTCGCGCCTCGAAACGAGCAGCAAGATCGGCGACGCCTGGGTCTATCCCGCCGCCACGCCGCTCGGCACCGGCCTGCTCGACGTCGATCCCGACGCGGGCCACCGCATCCATTGGGAGGAATATGGCAATCGGGACGGCGAGCCGGTGATGTTCCTCCACGGCGGCCCCGGCGGCGCCTGCGCCCCCGACATGGCGCGCTTTTTCGATCCCGCACGCTACCGCGTGATCCTGTTCGACCAGCGCGGCTGCGGCCAGAGCGAGCCGACGGTCGCCTCGGCGGGCCCCGCCGTCGCGCTGCGCAACAACACCACCGCCGACCTGATCGGCGACATCGAGAAATTGCGCGATGCGCTGAGCATTGCCGGGCCGATGCATGTCTTCGGGGGAAGCTGGGGCAGCACGCTCGCCATGGCCTATGCGATCGAGCATCCGGAAAATTGCGCGAGCCTGATCCTGCGCGGCATCTTCCTCGGCGCCGCCGAAGATCTCGACTATCTCTATCAGGGCAATGCCGCGACCTTCCACGAGGCGCCCTATGCGCTGACCGCGCCCGGCGCCTATATCGCCTATCCCGACGAGTGGGCCGAACTGCTCGCGGTGCTGACGCCCGAGGAGCGCGGCGACGTCATGGCGTCGTACAAGCGCATCTTCGACATGGTCCCGGCGACCGAGGCCGAGCGCGAAAAGCAGCTCCACGCCGCGCTGACCTGGTCCTTGTGGGAAGGGGTGATCTCGAACATGATCCCCGAATCGGCAAAGACCGGCAAGTTCGGCGACGCCGATTTCGCGCTCTGCTTCGCGCAGATCGAGGCGCATTATTTCGCGAACAACCTGTTCATCGAACCGGGGCACCTGCTCGGCAACGCCGATATCCTCGCGACCATCCCGGTGCATATCGTCCACGGCCGCTTCGATCAGGTCTGTCCGCTGACGCAGGCGTCGCGGCTGGTCGCGGCGTTGCGCGGCGCGGGGGCCGAACCCGCGACCTATGTCATCACCAACGCCGGGCATAGCGCGATGGAGCGCGAAAATGCGCTGGCGCTGACCGCGATCATGGACGGGCTGCCCAAGCTCGCGACCTGATGACGGTCCGTTATCACCGCGCCGGCATCGCCGGGACGGGGCGCGTCGCGCGCGCCATGGCGCTCGCGCTGGCGCCGCGTTCGGCGAAACCCGTGCTGGTGTGGGGCCGCTCCCCCGATCACGCGCGCGAGGCGGCTGCGATGGCCGGCGGCGCGGTGGCCGGAAACTGCGCCGAACTGGCCGCCCGCTGCGACCTGATCGTCATCGCGGTCGCCGACGACGCGCTGGTGCCGGTCGTCGCCGGTCTTGCCGATGCCCTCGTGCCGGGGACCGAGCCCTTTGTCTGTCATGTCGGCGGCGGCAGCGGCGCGGCCATATTGGCGCCCTTGCACGAGCGCGGCGTGCCGACGGCGGCGGTCCATCCGGCGATGACCTTCACCGGCGAGGCCGCGCAGGAGGTGGAGCGCATGGCCTAGCGCCTATTTCGCGATCACCGCGCCCGACGCCGAAGCGCTGGCGGAGGCGCGCACGCTCGTCGGGCTGCTCGGGGGCGTGGCGGTCGAAATCGCCGAAGGGCATCGCGCCCTCTATCACGCCGCGCTGTCGCACGCCGCCAATCACCTGGTGACGCTGCTCAGCGGCGCGTCGGATGCGCTCCGCGCCGCGGGCGCCGATAAGCCCGGAGCCCTGCTCGCGCCGCTCGTCCGCGCCGCGCTCGAAAACAGTCTGGCGCGCGGATTCGATGCGCTGTCGGGTCCGTTGCTGCGCGGCGATGGGGACATGATCGCCAGGCATCTTGCCGCGCTGGCGCGCGATTGCCCCGGTCTGCTCCCCGCCTATCGCGCGATGGCGCTGGCGACGCTCGATGGCCTGGCGCGCGCGGGCAAGAACCCGCCGCCCGAACTGCGGGCCCTCGTCACCCGCTAACGATCGACACCGCGACGCGTTCGGGAGCAAGGCGCGCGGGCTCGATCGGTCGCATCGCCATCCATCAGATATGGAAAAGACAAGGGAAAATGGTGGACGCACTTTTCTAGGGCTCGAACCTAGGACCCGCTGATCAAGAGGCCGTTCTGTCGCGGTCTATTGGGTAGAGTTTTCCGGTACTTGGCTGCATCCGCGCATGATCAGCTGCTCAATAGATCACGATGAACGACAATGAACAACAACGTGCAACGTCACAAAATCACCTACAGTCGGCGCGCGTCCCAACTGGCTGCTTCGCGCGTCATCTCCGCTATACGCTTTAATATCGTGTGACGCCCGATAGCGGTGCCCATATTTGCTGCGGTTATCCGACTTGGTCGGATGCGTGAGCTTTCCGCGTCAGCCAATTCAGAGCCATTCCAGCGACCTGACCGGAATGAAGGTCCATCATGAGCATGTGGGAGTCGCCGTGAATTCCCACGCCAGAGCAATAAAGTTTGGGGCCTATATACTTAGCTAGCCAAAATTCGCTTGACGGGATCGTCAAATATGGCTAGTTAGGTTTCATGACCAACAAGCCCGAAACCGTCAGCCTCTACCAGTTCTTTCAGCGCTTCCCTGATGAGAACGCCGCTCGCCGCTATTTCGAGCAAAACCGCTGGGCCGGTGAGGTGTCGTGTCCCCATTGCGGCAGCCTGTCGGTCGCTGAGGTCAAGAACCACAAGCCCATGCCCTACCGCTGCCGCGACTGCCGTCAGCATTTCAGCGTCCGCACCGGCACCGTTCTCGCCGAAAGCCGTCTGCCGCTACACAAGTGGCTCATGGCGATCTACATGATGACCACCGCGCGCAAGGGCATCCCTTCGACCCAGATGGCGCGCGAGCTTGGCATTACCCAGAAATCGGCATGGTTTCTCGCGCAGCGCATCCGCGAAACTTGGCTTGCCAAATCGGACGACGACATGGGCGATCATGTGCAGGTCGATGAAACCTTCATCGGCGGCAAGGAGAAGAACAAGCACGCTGCGAAGCGCCTTCACCTTGGCCGTGGCGGCGTCGGTAAGACCGCCGTTGTCGGCATCCGCGACGAGAACGCCCAAGTCCGCGCTACCCCCGTCGCCGACACCACCGGCAAAACCCTCACCAGCTATGTGCAAGCCAATGTGCCGGAAGGCGCCAGCGTCGTAACTGACGAGTTTTCGGCCTACCGTGGCCTCACCGGCAAGGGCTACATTCACCACACCGTCAATCACTCGGCTGGCGAATATGTCCGTCACTACTGCATTCATACCAACGGCATCGAAAGCTTCTGGGCGCTCTTAAAGCGCGGCCATTATGGCATCTATCACTTCATGAGTCAGAAGCACCTTCACCGCTACGTCAACGAGTTTGCCTTCCGCCAAAATACGCGCGAAGCTGGCACCATGGGCTTCATCGACCAGACCATTGGCCGCATGATCGGCAAGCGCCTCACCTACAAAGGTCTCATCCATGCCTGACGACAAGAAGATTATTGAGCCCATCGACGCCGACTTTGATGCAGTCGCAAAGGCTATGATAACTCCGGCCACCCCTTTTTCTAAGGATAACAATAGGATGAGTGCAGGAACGGCTCTAACTCCGGCCACCCCCCGACAAGGCGTTCTCGACCTTGGCGTTGAGATTGAGCGCGTAGTGGCTGGCGTGGAGATGGGGGTTCTCGAAAACGGGATTCCCTATCTCACGCAGAGAGGTCTCGCGGAAATGTCGGGAGCGGCCCGATCGACTATCCAAGAGTTGACCCAAGAGTGGCAAGACTCGCAGAAATCTGGCGTTTTTTCCTCAAAACGCATCGTGTGGTTCAGGGAATACCTTGCGTCCAAGGGGTACGACGAGCCGCAGATGTTTATCGAAATCCACAAGGACGGCTCGCCTCATTATGCGTACCCCGACGTGGTTTGCATGGCCATCATCGAGTATTTTGCATTTGAGGCTCAGCGGACAAACCCCACGGCACTAGCCAATTTTCGCAACCTTGCGCGGTTTGGCCTGCAAAGCTTCATCTATGAGGCGCTTGGCTATACCCCGCCTGACCGGTGGAAATATCACCATGACCGCATCTCCCTTGTTCATGGCGCGGCCCCAGATGGGTATTTCATTATCTTCAATGAGGTCAGCGGCATGATCGTTGACCTGATCAACGCTGATTTGCCGGTCAACGACAAGACGATTCCGGACATTAGCGTAGGGCGTTGCTGGAGCGATCATTGGAAGGCCCACGGCCTTGAAGCGACTTTCGGAGCGCGGATCGAATATCAGCACAACTACCCTTCTTACTACCCGCAATCCGCCAGTAATCCGCAACCCGCCAAGGCATACCCCAACGAAGCGCTCGCCGAATTTCGGCGCTGGTTCCGGCATGAATATCTGACCACCCGCTTCCCTCGGTACATCCTGACGAAGGCGCACCTGTTGGGCGGTCAGGAACAGGCGAAGCAGATTGGCAGTTTGTATCAGCCAAAAGCGATTGAGGGCTAGCGGCTCGGATTTTGATCGTTCGAGAACAGATAGCGGGCAGCGACATATCCCAAACCGACGACCTGCAAAAACGTCTCCACCGTCACCGCTGTGACGAACCAAGGTGCCGTCTCGAAACTAAGGACGCCCGCGCCAACGAGAACCGTTAGCAGCGCATTGAAAGCTATCAAAACGCTGATCCACACGATAATCGACGTGGACCAGCCCTTTTGCAGGGTGAAAAACTGCTTTCGCCCATCAATCTCGACCCGAACCCGCTCAGCGGCGAGGAAGTCGACGTCCTTTTTCTCGTCGTCTTCGGTGACGCCGTCGATAATTGCGCCCTGTGCCTGAGTTCGGGTCGGCGCGTTCAATTTACAGCCACTTCATCCGATTCAAAATGACTTCCCTCGACACCAGGAACATACGGGAAAGTTCAGATGGGCTGGCAAAATCGACGTATTTTCTCAGCAAATCAAGCGGCACCAACAGCGCAGCAGCGAAGGCGTCTGCCTCCTGCTCTTCCGGCGGCTTGGGTGTCCCGTCATAAGACTGCATGCGTGGGAAAACCTGATAAGCGCCTTCGTCGTCCAGATAATCCTTATGCAGCATGTGGTGCCCAAGCTCATGGGCAATCGTGTATGTCTTTCGGTTGGTATGTAGATCGCGATTAATCACGATACGGCCGTTCATCGGCTCGGAATATCCGGCGACCTGATCGCCAATCTGGCCGTTAAACGTGGCGTAAACAACGTCGATGCCCTCCGCCTGAGCGATGGCCTCAGGGTCGATGGGGGCTTTCGTGATTTTGTATTTCGCCAACAGGTCGCGAGCGGCCCTTTTGGCGCGATCATAGTCAGCGGGCATATCTTTCTCCGTTCCCTATATGGACCCTTTTGAGTCAGGTGGCAAGGGAGGCGCCGGGAGCGCGGCTAGCTAGGTATATAGGCCCCAAAAATAAAATGGCGTCTGAAAGCCGCCGTTACGGGCGAGAAGGATAGTAAAATTTGATGTCGACAATCGCCTATCGCCGGTCCTCGCGAAATGCGAATAGGTCGGCTCAGACATGATCTTTAAGAATAGTGGGCCTGCTGAACGAATGGGGGGGCTGTCTTCTCCTCTTGTATGGTGAAGCTGGTGTTCGGCCTCTGGTCCGCCGGAGAAGCAAGAGCGCTGAACGTACCCGGAAAACGGGACGTGTTGGAGGAGGGATGTATGCAAAAGGTGCAGGCGCGCCCTACGCGTCGCGTGGGAGAATTGAAACGCTTCAATATCTGCCGTCTGGGAGGTGCGGTCGCCAGTATTGCGCTGTCTCCTGTCTTGTTGATAGCCACCCCGGCTTATGCGCAAACCGATCCAGACGATGCTGCGGCGAGTGCGCATACTGCCTCCGATCAGGAAATTATCGTTACGGCGCGCCGGCGCGACGAGGCGGAACAAGATGTGCCAATGTCGATCACCGTCGTCGGACAAAAGGATCTGAACGAACGCGGGGTGCGAACTATCGCTGACCTGCCGTCCGTCGCGCCCGGCCTCACCACCAGCTACCAGGCGGGGCGCCGCGGCGAACTCATCTTCTCGCAGCGCGGTCAAGGACAGGCCTTCGGTGGGAGCGCTCCGGGCGTCGCGACCTATTTCGCCGACGTTCCCGATTTCGGGACGGCGATCTATGACCTGTCGAACGTCGCGGTGCTCAAGGGACCGCAGGGCACGCTGTTCGGCCGCAACACCACCGGCGGTGCGGTGCTGCTGACTCCCGCAGCGCCCGAGGACGAATGGGGCGGCTATCTGGTCGGCCGCCTCGGCGACTATAAGCGGCGCGACGTCGAGTTCGCGGTGACCGGGCTTGAGCCGCCAAAGGCGTCCAGGTCCGCCTCAGCGGCCAATATCTGTCGCGCGATGGCTATGCGATCAACATCTTTGACGGGCGCGACGTGGTGAACGAGAATAAATTCTCGGTCCGCGGCAGCCTGATGATAAACCCCGTCGAGGGTTTCGAGAATTATACGATCTTCCAATATTCGCGGGTGAAGGAACGCGGCAGCGATAACCAGATCGTCTATATCAACACCGATCCGGCGATCGCGAGCCCGTTCAACCCCGCGCTGGCGCCTCCGGGAACTATCGATTTCTCGGTGGAGGGGGCGGCGGCAGTGGCCGATCAGCTCGCGCGGGGGCCGCGGCGGATCAATGTTGACGGCGGCGCGCTGCATTATTCGAAATCGACGGGCGTCATCAACACGACGACGATCGGCGCGACCGACAGCCTGACGCTGAAAAACATCTTCAGCTACCGCAAATATGACGATGGTCAGACCTTCGATTTCGACGGATCGCCGCTACCGATCGCGAACACCTTCAATCCGGTTTTCGGCACGCGCCAGATCACCGAAGAAGCGCAACTGCAATATCAGAAGGGGCCGTTCGAGGCGACAGCGGGCTTCTATTACGAAGATCGCAAGACGCCGCCCTATGTGCAGTTCGACTTCACGACCTTCTGGCCTTATCCGACGGGCGCCTTCGGCCCGTTGCCGCAACAGGGTGTCTATCATGCGATCAGCTATGATGTGTACGCCCGCTCGAAGAGTCGTGCCTTCTATGCCGAGGCGTCCTACACAATCGCCGACGCGTTGGAACTGACACTGGGCATTCGCCGGACGCATGATGATCGTTCGGGTGGCAATTCGACCGCGATCGTCGACAAGGTCACGGGTACCCCCATCACGACTACTGTCGCGTCAGGCGAAGCGACCTTCAACGCCACGACATGGAACGTCAGCGCGGTGTACAAGGCGACCGACGATCTCAATTTCTATGCAACCTATCGCCGCGGCTACAAGGCGGGCGGGGTCAACACGACCTCGACGGGCGGCTTGCTGTTCAAGCCCGAATATGTCGACGATTATGAAGCGGGGATCAAATATAGCGGACTGATCGGCGGCGTCCGGGTCATGGCCAATTTCGACGCCTTCTATGACGATTATACCAATATCCAGCGCAACGTGGTGCTGCCGGGAGCGGTCGTCTCCACCGAAACGCGTAATGCCGCGTCGGCGAAGGTCAAAGGCTTCGATTTCCAGTTCCGCGTGTCGCCTGCCGATATCGTCGATCTGGGTTTCGCGTACAGCTATATCGACGCCGAATATGGCACCTATACCGAGCCGCTCTATGGCGACTTGTCGGACAGCATGTTTCCGCTGACGCCGAAACATCAGTTCAACGTCGACCTCACGCTGCACGCGCCGGTTCCCGACCGGATCGGCGAGATTTCGGCGCGCACCAACCTGTCGTATCAGAGCAAGACCGCCTTTGGCGTGACCAACACGCTGAACGGCAACCCCGCGAACGACCTGGCTGTGCCGACATCGGTCGTTTCCGGGCGTGCGCTGATCAACTTCCGGCTCGACTGGAACCATATCATGCAGTCGAACTTCAGCCTGGGGCTGTTCGTGACCAACCTTACGGACAAGACCTATCCGATCGCGAGTGCGAACCTGCTGAACGGACCCAGCTTCGCATCGACCTATTCTTATGGGCCACCGCGGATGTGGGGCGTCGAGGCGCGCGTCGACTTCTGACAAAAGGGGGTAGGGTACGCGGACACGGTCCGCGTACCGTTTCTTTCGGAGCTTTCAGGACGGCGTCGTGGCGGGTTCGCTGTCGTGCGCGCCGGGCAGGTCTTCATATTGCGATATATAATGCTGCCACGCGGCAGTCGTCGTCGCCAGATCGCGCGTCGTCAGCAGATCGAGCATCAGCCCGCGCAGCGTCGCGATGTACAGTCGGCCATGCACCCGCGCGCCATCGGGCGTCATGCCCATTTGTTCGAAGCGCGCGGAGATCGTCGTCATCCAGTCGCCGACCAGCGTATCGAGGAGCGGGGCGGTGTGCGGCTCGGCCTTGGAGTGCGTGGCCGTACACTTCGACGAACAGCCGCAACGCACCGTCGAGCGCCGGATCGCATGTTCGCTCCCAGCTCAGGCGGAACACCTCCATAGGCGACATTTTGCGTTCGGAGAGCGACTGCGCCCACCGCCGGTTATCGCGCTCGATTTCCTCGACCACCGCGACGAGCAGCCCTTCCTTGGTTCCGAAATGATAGCTGAGCAGCCGGTGGCTGGTACCAAGTTGCTCGGCAAGCTGGCGCAGCGAGAGGTCGGCGATCCCGTTCGCGCGAAGATAGGTGAGCGTGGCGGTGAGCATCCGCTGCCGGGTTTCCGAACGCGGCCCCTGCATCACTTCCGGAAGCTCTGAGGCGGGCTTCAGCCTGCGGCGTCGTGTCGTCTTGCGTTTCTGCCTTTCGGCCATGCCCTGTCCCGCCGCTCCCGTTGCTCATTGCCGCTCGGCAGGATCGCGCCTCACTTGGCATTGGTCAACATGTCGCGCAAATCGCGCTTCAATATCTTGCCGAGCAGGCCGGTCGGCATCGCGTCGATGAAGCGTACTTCACGCGGGCGCTTGAAGGCCGACAATTTGGACTCGCAGATTTCGATGATGGTGGCCTCGAGTTCGCGTTCCGGCGCGGCGGCGACGACGAAGGCGACGGGAACCTCGTCGCGCATCGGGTCGGGCTTGCCGACGACGGCGCATTCGACCACTCCCGGCACTGCTGCGATCACGGTTTCGATCTCGAGCGCGGCGACATTCTCGCCGCCGACCTTCAGCATGTCTTTGGCGCGGCCGGCGAAGAACAGCTCGCCGCCGGGCGCCATGCTGATCTCGTCGCCGGTGTCGAACCAGCCGTCGGCATCGAAGGCTTCGGCGGTGGCATCGGGGTCGTGGAGATATTCGTAAAAGAGCGAGAGGCCCGGAATGCCCCGGACGAACAGCCGCCCGATCTCGCCGGGCCCCGCCTCGCTGCCGTCGTCGCGGCGGATTGAAACCTGATATTCGGGACGCAGCCGGCCCATCGCGCCTTCGGGGCTAGGCAAAGCCCTGTTCGCTGGTGATGCAGGCCGATACCGTCTCGGTCATCCCGTACCAGCCGGTGGTCCGGATGCCCCAGCGCGTCTGCGCGATGCCGATGTCTCCGGCGAAGGCCCAGACGCGGTACCGATGCTGCGGCGGATCGTCGAGCGGCAGCAGCGCGCGGAGCGGGAAGGGCGACATGCTGGCCCAAGTGCAGCCGTGCCGCACCGACAGATCCCAGAAACGGCGCGCCGAAAAGCGCGGCGTCAGCACCGCGGACGCGCCCGCCCACATCGTCGAGAGCATCGAATAGGCGAGCGCGTTGGTGTGAAAGAGCGGGAAATGGACGATCGTGCGATCGTCTTTGCTGAGTTCGAGGACCGAGGCCATCGTGCGCGCCGCCCACAGCGCGTTCGCTTGCGTCCAGACGACCCCCTTCGGCCGCGAGGTGGTGCCCGAGGTGAATTGGATGCTGTTCGGCGCGAGCGGTTCGGCGGCCGCGCGGGCGGGAAGCGCGGCCGGGTCGCCGCGCAGGTCGGCGAGCGGGACGACGCCGTCGCCCGGCACCGACGCGGGGGTGCGGCCCGAATCCGTCGCCGAGCAGGCGATCCAGCGGAAGGGATGGTCGAGCGCAGCGAACAGCGGCAGATATTGTGGTTGGGTGATCGCCGCGACCGCGCCGCTGCGCGCAGCGAAATAGGCAAGTTCGTCTTCGGTCGAATGGGTGTTGGTGGTGACGACCACCGCGCCGAGCCGCGAGCAGGCAAACCAGATGAAGAGGAATTCGGGGCAATTGTCGGTGTGGAGCAGGACGAACTCGCCGGCCTTGACTCCGCGCGCGGCAAGTCCGGCGGCATAGGCGCGCGTTTCCTCGGCAAAGGCGGCATAGGTCCAGGTTTCGGCGGGCGCCTCGAAGGATTCCCAGGTCAGATAGGGCCGCTCACCATGCCGGCGTGCCTGCTCATCGACGAGCCACGGGACGTCGCGGCCAACGAAAGGATGGATTGCGGGCAGCGGCAGGGCGGTCGGGGCGGGCATGGCGATCCTCTCTTACGACAGCTTAGTCGAGTTGGGCGAGCAATTCGCGGCAGAGGCCGAAGAAGATCGGCATCGCCTGCGGGCCGGGGAAGTGATGGACCGCCCCTTCGATCCGTTGCTGTTTAACCTTCACGCCGGCATCGGCGAGGCGCTTCGCATAAAGTTCGCCTTCGTCGCGGACCGGATCGTTCTCGATCGTGATGATGACTGCGGGCGGGAGCCCCGCGAAATCGCCGGCAAGCAATGGCGAGATTTCCGGGTTCTGCCGATCGATCCCCGGCGCATATTGGTCATAGGCCCAGACGAGCTGGCGCTTGGTCAGCACATAGCCGTCGGCGAATTCCTCGATCGACGGACAGGACAGGCTGGCATCGACGAGCGGCGCGAAGAGGAACTGGAAGGCGAGTTGCGGCGAACCGCGCCGATGCGATCGCCCGGCAAGCGCCGCCGCCAGATTGCCGCCGCTGCTTTCTCCCGCGATGCCAACGCGGTTCGGGTCGACGTCGATTTCGGCCGCATGCGCAAAAGTCCATTTCAACGCGGCATCGCCATCGTCGAGCGGCCCCGGATAGCTCGCCTCGGGCGACAAGCGCTGATCGACCGCGACCACGACGCAGCCGACGATCTTGGCGGTCGCGCGGCGCAGCGGGTCCATCTGGTCGAGCGTTGTGCGCGTGAAGGAGCCGCCGCGCGTCCATACCGCCGCGGCGAAGGGACCTTCGCCTTCGGGTGTGTAGATACGCAATGTCAACGGTTGGCCGTCGCCGCCCTCGATGACGACATCCTCGACCTTGCCGATTTCGAGCGGCGGATCGGTGCGCACGAGCTTGGCCGCGGCGTCACGAAATTCCTGAACCGTCGCTTCGGGCGGCTGAGCGATATCCTCCATCGCTTTCAAAAAAGCGGCGGCATCGGGAGAAAGCGGCATGATTCAGACCTCCTCGGTTGCGGGCTCCGTTACGGTATCGCGTTCTTGCCATTGGCGCGGGCGGACCGGCGCGACTGCGCGCGACTTCGCGCGCGCGCCATAGAGAATGTCGCGTCCGGCAGGGGTCATCTCGGCCTCGCTCCACGGCCGGCCGTTGTCGATGGCGATGACGACTTCGCCGACCTCGTCGATTTCGGTCAGTCGCTCCTCGATCCCCATCATGATGCTGCCGATCATCGTGCACCAAGGGGAGGTGGGGCGGAGCGCGATACGCACCGTCCCGTCCGTTTCGATATCGAGCCCGGTGACGAGCCCCATGTCGACGATGCTCATTCCCGCATTGCAGCGAACGCTGCACGGGTCATACACGGTGGCGAGCGCTGCATTGATCCGGTCGCGCACGCTCATGCCGCGAGCCCGATCTTGCCGTCCCTCAGATAGCGGCGCCAGTTCGAATAGGGGGCCTGCTGGCCGGTCTCGCGCTTTTCCTGGGCGAATTCGTCATTCTCCAGCCGCGCGCGCGCCTTGTCTTCGTCGAGCCCGGTAATCCGGGCGAAATTGCCCCCGAGGATCAGCGCCTTGTCCTCGTCGGTGATCTGCGGAATGCCGAAGCGCTCCATCGATTGTTCGCTCAGCTGGAAATCGTGGAACTTTTCAAGGATCGGCTGCGAATGCAGCACCATGTTGCCCGACGAGAAAATGACCTTCTGCGGCCCGCCCCACGCCATGAAGCTCGCCATCATCTCTTCGAAATGCCCCGGCTGCTTCGTCGCGAAGGCCGAGGTGCATTCGAGATTGGCATAGATGTTCGGCATCGCCGCGAGCTGGAGCAGCGTCTCGTCCATGAACGACCAGCCGGCGTGCACGATCTCGAAGGCCAGATCGGGGAAGGCCGCGGCCGCGCCGCCGACGTCGTCGAGCTTGAACGGATTGATCGGCACCGGGCCGAGCGGCGCTGCTTTGTGGATCGCGACGATCTTGATCCCGCGGTCCTGCGCCGCCTGGAACAGCGGATAGGCGAGCTTGTCGTCATCCATCCGCCACGAACGGAACGGGTTGACCTGTGCCGGATAGAGCTTCAGCCCCACCGCCTGCGGCAATTCGTCCATCTGTTCGTCGAATTCGCGCAGGCAGGTGTCGAGACCGAGCGTCGGGTCGAGCCCGACATAGCCGAAAAAGCGCTGCGGCCAGCGGCGGAGCGCCTCGACCGTCTTGTGGCGCGCGCAGAGCCCGTCCTTGAAATAGCTGTTGAGGCGCAGCGTGTGCGTCGCCGCCATATCGACTTCGCTCTCTAGGAAGAGAGTCCGCGCGAGGACCTCGATCGGCCAGTCGGTGCACTGTTCGGCCGCAGAAAGGCCGATGCCGGGCTGCCACAGTTCGTGCAGCCCGCACAGTTGCATCCGCATCGTCTGTGCGAAGCGGTTTTCCTCGGTATTCTCGTCGCTCATATCATAGGCATGGGTGACCGCGTCGATAATCAGATGTTTGTTTGCCATGCGGCTCTCTCCCTTCGGCATCATATCTGCGCCGCCGCAGCTGCCGAGGCGGCGGCGGGCGTTGAGCGGTTTTCAGCGGCGCGGGCGAGCGATCCGCTTAGGGTCCTCAGCACCCATTTCATGAAGCGCCGCATCACCCAGCCGAGACCGGGGACCGGATGAAAGGATGAGGTCCAGACGATGCGGGTGCCGCCGCCGGGCTGCGGCTCGAGCAGCGTCTCGCCGCGATAGTCGCGCATCGGCAGCCCGCTCAGCAGCGTGTAGGCCATCAGGCGGTCGGGGACGATCTCGACGATCTCCTCGCGCACGTCGAGACCCCAGCGCGACGACAGGACGCGGATTTCGCCGACCCCATGCGGTGCATCGAAGCCGGGGCGTTCCATGCGATAGCTGTGGACCTGGCTCCATTCGGGATAGGTCGAGGAATCGGCGAGCAACGCGAACACCGCGGCGGGCGGCGCGGCGCTGTCGCACGCATGCCGGACGGTGATGCGCCGCGCGCTCACAGCGCCGCCTCGTTGGGGACAGGAACGTCCATCAGCATTGCGCCGTAAGGGCGGAAGACTTCGGGACTTGCGGTCACGTGCTGGCACGCGGCGCGCAGGTCGCGGTAGCGCCGCTGCAGCGCCGATCCGTCATAGAGCGGATTGGCGCCGACGAGCGAAAACAGCACGTCCATGATCGTGACGCACTCGGCGTGGACGTGCGAAAGCATCGAGCGAAAGCGGATGCGGTCGCGCGGGGCGAAGACATCGCCGTCCTCCGCCATCGCCCATGAGGCGTTCGCTTCCGTCATCAGGAAGGCGCGCGCGGCGTCGAGACGGGTCGCGGCGGCGCCGACGCTATGCTGGACGAGCGGGTCTTCGCAGGTACGGATCGTCGGATTGAGCACCGGCCGCTTGGTCGGCAACAGTTCGATCACGTCACCCAGCGCGCCGCGCACGATCCCGATGATGACCGCGCAATGGAACGGTCCGAGCGCCATCCATGTCGGCAGGCGGCCGAGGGGCCATGGGCTCCCGGGAAGACCGGTTCCCGCCGCAGGGGCGGCGTGATGCGCGGGCAGGACGGTGTCGATCAAGATGTCGTGGCTCATTGTCGAGCGCAGACCGAGCGCCCGCCATGTGTCGCGGATCTCGACGCGGTCGGGCGGGACCGCGAAGATGCGCGCGTCGGGAAGGCCGTTCGGCAGCATGCGGATTGCATCGCCGTCCTTGACCATCGCCGCGGCGATGAACCAGTCGGCGTCATAGGCACCGCTCGCGAGCGGCCAATGCCCCTTCAGATGCCAACCGTCGGAGGTTTCGACCGCGACGCCGCGCGGGATGAGCGAGGCGCGGGTCAGCACGCCATATTCGGGTGTATGCGCGGTCGCGATGCCGGGCTCGAAACGCGTCCATAGCGCCGCCGATTCGACGCCGATCATCGTACTCCAGCCCGCCGAGCCGTCCAGCGAGGCGAGCGTTTCGATCACAGGCAGCGCATCGGGCAAGCGGAACCCGCCCCCGCCGAACTCGCGCGGCCAAAGCATGCGAAAGACGCCGGTCGCCGCAAGCTTGTCGAACAGCTGCTGCGGCGGCTGGCGCTCCAACTCGGTCTTTTCGCCGGTCGCCGCGAACTCGTCCGACAGCATCCGGATGGCCGCTTCCACGCCCGCAGGCGTGAGGTCGGACAGGTCGCCGGTGCCGAAATCGGTCTTTTGTGCAATCCCCGGCATCATCATTTCCTTGATGTTATTGCCATTCCCGTGACACGAATGTACCATTCGGAAAAAATGATATGCAAGCCATTTTCTTTAAATAAAAAACCTCGATATTTATTAGAGGGATAATGATCTGTTTCGGCGCTGCGGGTGACGCGGAATCCAGCGACTCGCGAGGCTGCACGCGACCGAATTCGAGGGGGAGGATGGGATGAGGATTTTATGCCTGTGTCATGATGCGGCCGGGGCGTCGAAGCGGTCCGAACTGTTCGAAGCGCACACGATCCACAACATCGGCCACTTGCCCGCGTTTTTCCTGACCGGGCCGATCGCCAGCGCTGATGGGTCGAGCGGCGTCGGCGACGATCCGCGGCTGTGCGGATCGGTCTATTGCCTCGACGTGGCGGGACTGGACGAGGTGCGCACGATCATGGAAGCGGACCCGTTCATGCAGGGCGCATGGAATCGGATCGACTATTATGACTGGGGTACCGCCACCGGCGCGTGGGACGATCCGGCCGCGCGGCCGTTCGGTCTCGGCGCGGACTATCGCTGTTATATCGCCTTTTCGGCAGACCCCGCCGGCGAGGCGTTGATGGCCGGACCGGTCGCCCTGCTCGGCTCGACCGGACACGCCGATACGCCGCTCAGGTCGGTCGCGGTCCTCAAGGCGAATGACATGGCGGCGGCCACGGCGCAGGCGCCCGGCGCCGATCGGGTGGTTGCGATGCCGATCGCGATCGGCCGCTGGGTCGGTATTTCATCGGCGATGGAGCTGGCCGATTATAGATCGCGGATCATGTCCTAAGCGGAGACGGCGATGCGCAGCGGCGGCTCGTCGGTGGCACGCTGTGCCGCCCGCCGTTCGCAGATCGCTTCGATACCCTTGCAGCAAAAGGCGACGATATCGCTGGTGACTTCGTGCGCGCTGCGTTCGGCCACGACATTGAGCATCGTGTCGTAGCGATGATCGATGAGTTGCCACGAATAGACCGCCCCGACGACGAAGCTGAAGGCCCAGATCACGTCGTCGCGCGAAAGAGCGGCGCAGCTTGGCACCATCGCGTCGATCCACCGGACCATCGATCGATCGGCAACCTTCACCAGCCGGCTTGACGAAATCATGATGGGCATAGCCTAGATAGCCGCGCAGCAACGCGATTTGCGCCTTGTCGCGATCGCTGTCGCTGCATGCGCGGCGGGCGATCGGATAAGCCAGCGCATGGACGAGCTTTTCGATCCGGTCGTGGCCCGGCGCCTCGGCGACCGCCTGTTCGAGCAGCAGGCTGCGCTCACGATCGATCTCGTCCCAGGCCTGGCGTCCGACCGCCGCGAACAGGTCGGCCTTGGACCCGAAATAATGATGGATCGTGCTGAGCGGCACACCGGCGTCGCGCGCGATGTCGCGCAGCGCAGCGCCTTCAAAACCATATCGCGAAAAGACATGGATCGCGCTGTCCATCAGCGCGTCGATGGTATCGGCTTTCGACATGGCCCCACCTCTCTCCCATGCGCCTCTGGCGCTTTTGTCCTTGGTGCCTTGGGGCGAGGTTAGACCTGTCAGGCCTGGCCGACAATCGCATTCGCGCCGGTTTTGGACGAGCGTCCGGCGTTATCGCTTGCCCGTCCCGGGTCCGGCTGGCCCATTGACGAGGCACGCCGCAAGTGCGGGAGAGAGGAGATTTTCGATGAAACGTTATGTCATGGGCAATCGCGAGGACGGCCTGGCCGACATCCTGTTCGAGGACGAACTGGAGCCGCATTTCGCGGAAAACCGGATACGCGAGCTGTGGCTCAACACCGAAACGCCCGCCGATCAGTCGAACCCGGCCGACCCGGTCGCAGACCAGAAGATGTTCCACGAACCGCCCGACGGGGGCGCCGTATTCCGCCTGCTCGTGTTTCCGCCGAAGCAGGATACGCCCGATATCACGCCCGAGCAGATGGTCGAGATGCACAAGTCGATCCACAGCGTTCATATCCCCAGCATCGAATATCTGCGCACCGCCAAGCATCCCACGATGCACAAGACCGATACGCTCAACTATTTCGTGCTGACCGAGGGTGAAATCTGGTCGCTGTCGGAAGGTAAGGACGTGTTGCTGAAGGCCGACGACGTGATGATCCAGCGTGGCTGCATGCATGGCTGGCGCAACGACAGCGACAAGCGCGCGGTGCTTGCCGCGGTGCTGATCGACTCCGACCCTGCCTGAGCGGGCTTGCCGAAGGGCGGGGCTGCCGACACCGTCGGCCCCGCCCTTCATGTTTCGCCTTTAGGCAATGTGCGGAGCGACGACGCGATTGCGAAGCGTGCCGATCGACTCGACGTCGAGTTCGATGACGTCACCCGGACGGATGATCTGCCCCGTTTCGAAGGCGCAGCCTCCGCCCACTGTGCCCGACCCCAATATCTCGCCGGGATAGAGGGTCGTGCCCGCCGACAGGAAGGCAATCAGATCCTCGAACTTGTAGTGCATCGTCGACGAACTGCCGCGCGAGACCTGCTCGCCGTTGATGCGAACCGTCATCGCGAGCGCGTAAGGATCGGCGATCTCGTCGGCGGTGACGATGCAAGGGCCGAGGCCGTTACAGAAGTCCTTGCCCCGCGCCGGACCTAGATTAGCTCCGCTCGCGCGCATCGCGCGCATCTGCTCATCGCGCGCCGACCAGTCGTTGAAGACCGTGTAGCCGAAGATGTGCGCGCCTGCCGCCTTGGCATCGACGCCGCGGCAGGGGGTGCCGATCACCGCGGCCCATTCCATCTCATAGTCAATGTTCTGCGAATAGGGCGGCCATTCGACATCGGCGTCGGGGCCGACCACCGCCATGCGGTTCGAGATATAATAGACGGGAAAGTCGAAATAAGCCGCGGGGACTTCGAGCATGCCCGACGCCTCGATCTCGGCGCGGGTCGCGTCGGGATCGACCGAAGCCGCTATTATCCGCCCCGCCTGGGCGGCCGCCGCCCCGCGCAGATGGTCGGGGAAGCACAGGCAGTCTCGAATCTGCGTGGGGCGCGGCAGCGGGGCGAGCAGCCGGACGTCGGCTGTCGCGTAAAGCGCAGCGGGGGGCGGATCGGCAATGAGCACCCGCGCCTGATCCCAGCTTTCGGATCCTCCCTCGATCAGCGCCAGCATCGAAGCAAAGGGCGCCGTGTCGGCATGGGCTATTCCGGCGGTGTGTGCCAAGTCGACGACCTGGTGATCGTTATCGATCCACGCGCCGAGCCGTTCCTTGCCCTGCCATTCATAGGTGATCAGCCGCATTGTCCGCATCCTCCTGTTTTGGTTGCGGGCAGGGTGCGGCGGCGCGGCGCGGAGCGTCCAGCCAAATCCTTGGACGGACGTTTTACCTTTCCGCTCGCGGCGCGGCTCAGTCGAATCGCAAGTCGGTGGAACTGCCGACGCGCAGGATCGACATGAGCGCGCGCACCGCCGGTCGCGCTTCCCAGCGCGCGCGGATGGCGCAGCACATCTCCGACCCGGTCGGAAAGAGCAATTTGGCGTCGATCATCACGAAGCGCGACTGGAAGGATTCCGAGTGCTCGGCTGTGTCCGCGACCGCGACGCCGATCGCGTCGGTCGTCGCGACGACGCGTTTGACCATCGGAAAAAAATCGATGACGTGGATATGCTTGCGCCAGTCGATGCCGCGATCCTCGTATAGCGCGCGAATCTGGACGGCATAGGGGCGCGAGGCCGAGGGGCTGACGAAATCATATTTGGCGATGTCGTCGAGCCCGGGATTCTCGATGTCGAGAAGCGGGTGGCCACGGCGCACGAACAAGGCGGTGCGTAGCGCACTGTGGACCGGCTGGCGACGCAAGTCCGGCCAGTCGACAAAGGCGGCCTCGAAGCCGACCGCGATATCGATGCTGCCGTTGCGCAATTTTTCGACCGTCCGTTCGAAAGTTGCGCCGCTGACGTCGAGCCGGATCGCGGGATGCCGTCGTAGCAATTCGGTCAGCGGCTCGATCAGATGGAATTCCATCGAGGCCGGACAAATGCCGATACGCAGCACGCCGGCGATAGGCATCTTCGCGACCTTTGGGACGCTGGAGCAGTTCCTCGGTATCGTCGAGTAGCTTGCGCGCACGCTCGGCGAAATCGCGGCCCTGTTCGGTCAGGATCGCGCCGCGCGAGGTCCGGATGAAGATCGCGTAGCCGATCTGGCGTTCGAGATCGGCGATGCTGCGGGTGATCGCCGACTGGGTTACTCCCGCAATCCCCGCCGCCGCGGTGAAGGATCCCGCTCGCGCGACCGCAACGACATGGCTCAACCTGCTGTCCAGCATTCGCCATGCGTATCATGCATGTGAAGGGACTGCAATGACCACGGATTGTGACTATCCATTCATTCAGCGAATATGTGCGGACCGCAATGAATTGGACGCTAGACGGCGGCCGATGCTTTGTACCCCAAACAAAGTGAGGAGAGGCGAAAGTGGCAGGGCCGCTCGCAGGCTTGCGCATTATCGAATTTGCCGGAATCGGGCCGGGCCCCTTTTGCGCCATGATGCTGGCCGATCATGGCGCGGAGGTCATCCGCGTCGACCGCGCCGGCCGTGAGGCGAGCGGCGAGGATCCAGCGCGCGATATCCTGAATCGGTCGCGCCGCAGCCTTGCGCTCAATCTCAAGGATCCGCGCGGTATCAAGCTGGCTCGCGAGCTGTGCGCGGCCGCCGATGGTGTGATCGAAGGATTCCGGCCCGGCGTGATGGAGCGACTCGGCCTCGGCCCCGATGTGCTGCGCGCTGCCAATCCACGCCTCGTTTACGGCCGGATGACCGGGTGGGGCCAGGATGGCCCCTATGCGCAGGCGGCGGGGCACGACATCAACTACATCGCGATCTCCGGCGCGCTTCATGCCGTCGGCCGCAAGTACGGGCGGCCGGTGCCGCCGCTCAACCTCGTCGGCGATTATGGCGGTGGGGGCATGATGCTGGCTTTCGGAATGGTCGCGGCGCTGCTGCACGCCCAGCGGAACGGCGCGGGGCAGGTCGTCGATGCCGCCATGTCGGATGGGGCCGCCGTGCTGATGACGATGATGTATTCGCTGCGCGCCACCGGGCGCTGGGAGGACGATCGCGAGAGCAATCTGATCGACGGCGGCGCGCATTTCTACGACGCCTATGAAACCTCCGACGGCAAATATATCTCGATCGGTCCGGTCGAGCCGCAATTCTATCGCTTGTTGCTCGACCTGATCGGACTTGCCGACGATCCTGCCTTTTCGAACCAGATGGATCGCAGCGCCTGGCCGGCGCAGAAGGTCCGGATCGCCGAGGTGTTTCGGACCAAGACCCGCGATGAATGGTGCGCCATACTCGAAGGAAGCGATGCGTGTTTCGCGCCGGTTCTCTCGCTCGACGAGGCACCGCGCCATGTTCACAATCGCGCGCGCGGCACCTTCGTCGATGTTAACGGCACCTGGCATCCCGCGCCGGCGCCGCGCTATTCCGATACGCCTTCGTGCCCTCCGCGGCCGCTGGAGCATGGCGCTGCCGTTACCGAGAATGTGCTTGCCGCCATCGGCGTCGCGCCGCCGGCACTCGACGAACTTCGACGCGACGGCATCGTCGCCTGACCGACCAACGACCAAAATTTTCGAGGAGAATGATTATGGGTTCCAACGGACGCGAAACGCTCGTCGCCGGGGTCGGTATGATCCCCTTTACCAAGCCGGGACAGAGCGCATCCTATGACGATATGGGGGCCGAAGCGATCGCGAATGCGCTCGTTGACGCGGGGATCGGTTACGACCTCGTCGAACAGGCCTATGCGGGTTATGTCTTCGGGGCGAGCTGCGCCGGGCAGCGCACCGTCTACAAAGCGGGAATGACGGGAATTCCGGTGGTCAACGTCAACAATAATTGTTCGACTGGTTCCTCGGCCCTTTTCCTTGCCCGGCAGGCGGTCGAAAGCGGCGCGGTCGAATGCGCGCTCGCGGTCGGTTTTGAACAGATGAACCCCGGAGCGATTGCTGCGGTCTTCACCGACCGCGTCAGCCCGTTCGTTGATTTCGATCGCACATGCGACGAACTGGTCGATGTCGAACTGCCGCTCGCGCTGCGCTATTTCGGCGGCGCCGACCAGGCGCACATGGAACGCTATGGTACGACCTTCGCCGATTTCGCGAAGGTGCGCGCCAAGGCGAGCCGCCACGCGTCGAAGAATCCGCTCTCGGTCTTCCGGAACGTGATGACCGAAGAGGAAGTACTGAATTCGCAGGTCATCTGGCCCGGCGTGATGACGCGGCCGATGGCCTGTCCGCCGACCTGCGGCGCAGCGGCGGCGATCCTCTGCTCGGACGAATTCGCGAAGAAGCACGGCATCACGCCGCAGGTTCGCGTCGCCGCGCAGGCGATGACGACCGACCGGCCGGTGGCGCTCGAATCGCGCGACATGATTGAGCTCGTCGGGCGCGATATGGCGGTGCGAGCCTCGCAGCAGGTCTATGAAAAGGCCGGCATCGGCCCCGAGGACATTCGCGTCGTCGAACTGCACGATTGTTTCGCGCACAACGAGGTGATCACTTATGAAAGTCTGGGGCTGTGCCCCGAAGGCGGCGCGCAGAAGTTCATTGCCGACGGCGATAACACTTATGGCGGCCGCGTCGTGACCAATCCGTCGGGCGGCCTGCTGTCGAAGGGGCATCCGCTCGGCGCGACCGGGCTCGCGCAGTGTTTCGAGCTGTCGCACCAGCTCCGCGGCACCGCAGGCGACCGGCAGGTCGAAGGCGTGCGACACGCGCTGCAGCACAATCTGGGGCTCGGCGGCGCGTGCGTCGTTACCCTCTATGAAAAGGTGAACTGAGCAGCCTAGACAGGATGCGACGGGGCGCCAGACCCCACGCATCTGGGAGAGATAGTGTGTCGGACGTGCCCAGCTTTCGTTCCTTTCCGCCCGACAAGGCGGCGATCATCATGGCGTCGGACGGTCGCGTTGTCCGGTTCGGCGAACTGGAAACCGCGGCCAATCGCGGTGCGCAGGTGCTGCGAGCGCTGGGCCTGCACACCGGCGACAAGCTGGCGATCTGTATCGCCAATTCACCCGAATTCTTCCATGTCGCCTGCGCCGCGCGCCGCAGCGGCTTGACGGTCGTGCCGATCTCGACCCGACTGACCGCGGGAGAACTCGCCTTCATCGTCGGTGACAGCGGCGCCCGGGCGCTCATCCTGTCGCCGGGAATCGAGGCATCGCCAGACGACGTCGCGGCGCTTTGCGATGACGTGCCGATCCTGAGGGCTGGTGCTGGTGGCGGGGCCGGATCGTGGGAAGCGGCCTGCGCGGCACAGCCCGACACCCCGATCGCCGACGAGGCGCGCGGCCGCGAGATGCTCTATTCGTCGGGAACCACCGGCCGCCCGAAGGGCATCGTCTATGAAGATTATTCGGACGGGCCCCAAGGACGCGATGCGACCTCGTCGGCGCGGCGGATGTTCGACCGGCTCGGCGTCGACGACAGCGCGGTCTATCTCTCGCCCGCGCCGCTCTATCATTCGGCCCCCTTCGCCTGGGCGATCGGGATCATCGAACTGGGCGGTACGACGATCGTCATGGAGCATTTCGACGCCGAGCAAGCGCTGGCGCTGATCGACACCCATCACATCACCGTTACCCAGTGGGTGCCGACGCATTTCGTGCGGATGCTCAAGCTGCCCGACGCCGTTCGTCGCCGGTATGATATGTCGTCGCTGCGCATCGCGATTCATGCCGCGGCGCCGTGCCCGGTGCCGGTCAAACAGGCTATGATCGAATGGTGGGGACCCATCCTGCTTGAGTATTTCGGATCGAGCGAGCAGACCGCGCTGACCTTCATCACGTCGGAGGAATGGCTTACGCATCCGGGGTCTGTCGGTCGCTGCGTGCTCGGCAAGCTCCATATATGTGACGAACGGGGACGGCCGTTGCCGCAGGGCGAGGTGGGCGTGATCTATTCGGAAGGCGGCACACCCTTTTCCTATCACAACGATGCCGCGAAGACGGCGGAGTCGCGAAGTGCAGAGGGCTGGACGACGGTCGGCGATATCGGTCGCCTCGACGAGGATGGCTATCTCTACCTCACCGACCGCAAGAGCTTCATGATCATTACCGGCGGGGTAAACGTCTATCCGCAGGAGATAGAGAACCGTCTGATTACCCATCCGGGGGTCGCCGACGCCGCGGTGATCGGGGCACCCGACGAGGATCTGGGCGAGGTTGTCACCGCAGTGGTGCAGTCGGCGGACCCCGCCGATGCCGAGCCCGGCCTTTGCCGACGAACTGCGGAACTGGATGCGTCAGGAACTCTCGGGCGTGAAAGTGCCGAAGCATATCCTCTTTCGCCGCGACCTGCCGCGCCTGCCAACCGGCAAGATGGCGAAGCACAAGCTGCGCGACGAGATCGCCGCCGATTTCGCTGCCTAGGCCGCGTGCCCTAAGGCGCCGGTAGTGGCCCGCTTTTGACCACGCGGCTAGGCCAGGACGTGCCGGTGGACCTCCGACGGGCCGTCGTAGATGCGGAAGGGACGGATGTCGCGATAGATACGTTCGACCACGGTGTCGCGCGTAATGCCGATCGATCCCAATATCTGCATTGCCCGATCGACGACGCGCCCGAAGGCTTCGGAGCAGAAAACCTTGCACATGCTGGTCTCGTTGCGCGCGAAATCTCCCTGGTCGAGCAGCCAGGCGGCGTGCCAGATCGCAAGACGCGCGTGGTGCAGGTCGATCTCGTTGTCGGCGAGCATGAAGCCGACCCCCTGATGCTCGCCGATCGGCTTGCCGAACGCATGGCGCCGTAGCCGGCATGATCGGCCGCGATGGCATGCGCCCGGCGCGCGAGACCGAGCCAGCGCATGCAGTGCGTAAGCCGCGCGGGGCCGAGGCGAACCTGCGCGTTGCGGAAACCGCGTCCCACTTCGCCCAGGATTTGCTCGTGGGGGACGAACACGTCGTCGAAACTCACCTCGCCGTGGCCCCCGGGAGTGTTCGCGTCGATCGTCTCCAGCATGCGGTCGATCCGGAAACCGGGTTCGTCGATATCGATCAGGAACATCGTCGCGCCGAGGTCGTTGCCGCTGCGGTCGAAGGTGCGCGCCATGACGATGTTGAGCCGGGCGCCGATCAGCCCGCTGATCATATATTTGCGGCCATTGATACGATATCCGCCGTCGACCTCGCGCGCCTCGGTCTTCAGCTGCGAGGCATCGGCGCCTGCGCCGTCGGTGTTCGTCTCGGTCATCGAAAAAACCGTCCGCACCGCGCCCGAGGCAATCGCGGGCAGCCATTGCGCCTTTTGCTCTGCGGTGCCGACCTTGTGGGCCAGGTTGACATTGCCCTCGTCGGGCGCCTGGATATTGAGCGCGAGCGCACCCAGCGTCGACCAGCTCGCGGCCTCGAAGATGACCGCGCAGTCGCGGTGGTTCAGGCCCATCCCGCCATATTCGCGAGGCGCGTGCGGGGAGAGCAGCCCTGCGGCGCGTCCCTTGGCAACCAGCTCGTCGCGGAGCGATTCCTCGACGCTATATTGGCCACAGCGCGGATCATCTTCCAGCGGCACAACCTCGGCGACGACAAAATCCTGCACCCGTTTACGCAGCGTGACGATTTCGGGCGAGAGAGAAAATTCGATCATTGATCTGCCTCCATTTTGTCGAGCAGCATGGCGCTAGGCGCCGAGCAGGAATGGTACCGACGCGCCGAACTTCTCCCACACGGGATCGGGGCGGCGGCCATCGCGGTGAAGTTTCAGGTTGAGCCCGGTGATGGCGGCCATGCGGAAGGCGGCGAAAGCCTGGTGCCAGTCGATGTCGGCGAGCGCCGCGCCGCCCGCTTCGCGATAGGTGTCGAGTAATGTGGTGCGTGGTGGTGGCGCGATCGGTGACCAGTCGGGCGCCCAGCAGCGTGGGTCGGCAATCATCAGCAGCCAGCCGACGTCGAGCCCGAGCGGCGCGATTGCCGCGAGGTCCCAATCGATCAGTCCGGTCGCGTCGCCGCGGTCGAACAGAAGGTTGCCGGGCTGAAGGTCGCCGTGCACCAATCCGACCGGGCCGGCGGCGGGCAATGCCAAGCGCAGTCGCTCGGCAAGCGCGAGCGCTATAGCGCGCTGCGCCCCGTCCGCCATGTGACGCAGCAGGTGGGTCCAGCGGTCAAGCTCTGCCGGCAGACCGGTCGCCGCCTCCCAGCCGCCGAGCGAGGCCTGCCAGTCGAAGCGGTGCAGCTCGCCCATCAGCCGCGCGGTCGCGGTCCAGATCGTCATCGGATCGGTGAATTCGGCGAGCAGGCCGGGCGCCGGATCCCAGACGATCAGGCTGCGCCCCGGCAGGCGGGTCATGATGATAAAGGGCGCGCCGAAGGGGATGTCGTCCGATCCGGCCCACGGTACATCGGGTACCGGAAGACCGGCGGCGTGAAGCGCGCGCAGCAGCCTCGCCTGCCGGAAGATGTCGGTGCTGCCGCGACGCGGCACACCATCCGGGGCCTTTTTGAAGATATAGCGTTCGGACGCGCCATCGGCGCGTGCGAGTTCGAAGCCGAATGTCGTTCCGGCATGGCCGTCGGGCATGATGCGAAGATCACGCATGCTGCCGCTTTCGGCCAGATAGTCCTGCAGCGCCGGTCCCAGCCGATCCGCCGCGCCTTCGTTCGGCCCTGTCATGCGCGTATCATCTCTCCCTTCGCGACCGTGCGGCGTGAGGGGTGATGGGTCCAATGCATTTCGGGTTACGGCCATTCCCGGCATTGATGGGAGCGTCCATAAGCGAAAGGCATGGCTGGGCCTGAAAATGAATTGGACCACTGGCGCGCCGCGCTTCCATTGTCTCCCCAACAGCCCTGCCGGTCAGGCGGGGTGCAAATATGGGAAGAGGGATTGAGCGTGGACGCGACCACCGCCCGCAAGGGCATCTTCGATCGCAGCACCAAGGGTACGCAGATCGAGCCGGTGAAGGTGCTTGTCGAGCGCGGCCGGATCCGTTTCTTTTCGCAAGTGCTGGGACAGACCGATCCCATCCATTTCGATCTCGACGCGGCGCGAGCGGCGGGTCACCCCGATCTCGTCGCGCCGCCGTCCTTCTTCATGGTGATCGAGGCGGCCGCGAACGAAGAGCGTAAACGGCTTGGAATAACGACAGCCCAGGAGCTGGTCAGGGTCGACTATCGCTATCTTCTCCACGGCGAGGAGCGCTATTTCTACGAAGCGCCGATCTATGCAGGCGACGAGGTCGAGATCGGCATCGTCATCACCGACTTCTATGACAAGAAGGGCGGGGCGATGGAGTTCGTCACCTTCGAATCGCGGATCGTCCATCCCGAACGCGGGCTTCTCGTCCGGTCGCAGCGCAGCCTGCTGCACCGCCTTCCCGAACCGCGGAGCTGATCCGATGAACGCTATCGACCTCAACACCGCCGACATTGGTTCGTCGCTTCCCGAAGTGACCTTCGGACCGATCTCGCGCGCCACGCTCGCGCTCTATGCGGGCGCTTCGGGCGATCACAACCCGGCGCATATCGATATCGACTTCGCCCGCAATGCGGGCCTGCCCGACGTATTCGCGCACGGCATGCTGTCCTTTGGCGTGCTCACGCGTGTCGTCACCCAATGGGCGGGCGTCGCGGCGCTGCGCGAATTCGGGGCGCGGTTCGTTTCGATCACCCAAGTGCACGACAAGATCAGCTGCAAGGCCACGATCATCGAACGGTTCGAGGCGGGGGGCGAGACGCGGCTTCGCCTCGCGGTCGTCGCGACGGCGCAGGACGGCCGTGAAACCTTGAACGGCGACGCGGTGGTCGCGCTCGCCTGACCCGCGGATATCCGGGAAACGCACAGGACGGGAGAATAGGGAATGTCGCTTCGATTTGACGAGCGCGTGGTGATCGTCACCGGCGCGGGCAACGGCCTCGGTCGCAGCCATGCTCTGGAATTCGCACGCCGCGGCGCCATGGTGGTGGTCAACGACCTGGGCGGCGGTATCCATGGCGGCGGCGCGAGCAAGTCGGTCGCGCAGGGCGTTGTCGATGAGATCAAGGCGGCGGGCGGCGAAGCCGTCGCCAATACCGACAGCGTTGAGCATGGCGACAAGATCGTCCAGACCGCGATGGATACCTATGGCGCCGTCGACGTCGTCGTGAACAACGCCGGCGTGTTGCGCGACGCCTCCTTCGCGAAGATGACCGAAGAGGATTGGGACACGATCTACCGCGTCCATCTTTATGGCGGGTACAGCGTGTCGAAGGCGGCGTGGCCGCACATGCGCGAGGCGAATTACGGGCGGATCATCATGACCACGTCGGTCGCGGGCGTGTACGGCAATTTCGGACAGGCCAATTATTCGGCGGCGAAGCTCGGGCTGTTCGGGCTCGCGCAGACGCTCGCCATCGAGGGGGGGCCGCGCAACATCCTGTGTAATACGGTCGCGCCGACCGCGGGTTCGCGCCTTACGGCAACGGTTCTCCCCAAGGAGGTGACCGAAGCGCTGAAGCCCGAATATGTGACGCCCGCCGTGGTGCTGTTGAGCCACGAAAACTGTCCGGTCACGGGCAAGCTGTTCGAGGTCGGCGGCGGCTGGGTTTCGCAGACGAGGTGGGAGCAGACGCAGGGCGTATTCTTTCAGGACGATTTCACCGCCGACGATTTGCTCGCGCGCTGGGGCGAGGCGACGAGCTTCGAAAATTCGCGCCACGCCGAGCGGCTCAGCGAGTCGAAGTCGGGGATGGAGGAACGCCTCGGCGGCCGCGTCGAACTCGCGCCGCAAAAGGCCTGACATGGCGCGCAAGCTGGAGGGGAAGGTCGCGCTCGTTACCGGCGCGGGGCGCGGAATCGGACGTGCCATCGCGCTGAAACTGGCAAGCGAGGGCGCGCGCGTCGTCGTCAACGACCTCGACACCGAGCCGGCGGACGCGGTCGTCGCCGAGATCACGGCGATGGGCGGCGAAGCGCTGTCGGTGCCGGGCTCGGTCACGGCGGACGATTTTCCCGACCGCTTCATCGACGCCGCGCTCGATCGCTGGGGCGATATCCACATCATCGTCAACAATGCCGACTACACTTGGGACAGCGTCATCCAGAAGATGACCGACGAGCAATGGGACGCGATCCTCGACGTCCATCTGCGCGCGCCGTTCCGTATCCTGCGCGCCGCCGCCGAACCGATCCGCCGGCTGGTGAACGAGGAAAGCGCGCGAGGCGAGCGCGTCGTGCGCAAGGTCGTCAACATCGCGTCGGGATCGGGAACGAACGGCAATGCAGGACAAGCCAATTATTCATCGGCCAAGGCGGGGATAACGGGATTGACCAAGACCCTGTCGAAGGAATGGGGGCGCTATAATGTCACCGTCAACTGCGTGTCCTTCGGCGTCATCCAGACGCGGCTGACCCAGCCGCTCGGCGAGGAGCAGGCGACGATCGATGTCGAGGGGCGAACGCTCAATGTCGGGCTTCAGCCCGCACGCCTCGCCGCGATCGACAAGACGGTGCCGCTGGGCCGTGCTGGCACGGCCGAGGAGGCGGCGGGATCGGTCTATCTCTTCTGCATTCCCGAATCCGACTATGTCTCGGGACAGGTCGTGCGCTGCGGGGGTGGTTCCTAAAGTTATGCAAGGAGAGGGCATGACCTATCGCAAAATGCTGGTCGAGCGCGACGGGCCGCTCGCGATCCTGACCTTCAACGATCCCGTGCATCTGAACGCGATCGACATGACTCTCCGCGTCGAATTCACGACCGCGGCCAACGCCGCGCTCGACGACCCCGAAGTCCGCGCGATCCTGATTACGGGGGCGGGCAGGGGCTTTTGCGCGGGTGCCAACCTGAAGGAGATTTCGGGCGACCAGGGCCGCGGCGTCGTACCCGACGTCGACGCCCGCTTGCGCAAATATATCAACCCGTTGCTCGTGCGAATGGCCGAATCGGACAAGCCGGTCGTCAGCGCGGTCAATGGTGCGGCGGTCGGTGTCGGTTGCGGGATCGCGCTTGCCGCCGATATCGTGCTCGTTGGCGAGTCGGGCTATTTCCTCCAATCCTTCGTCCGGCTCGGGGTCGTGCCCGATGGTGGCAGTTCGTGGACGATTCCGCGGCTGGCCGGGCGTGGCCGCGCGGCCGGGATGATGATGCTCGGCGAGCGGATCGACGCCGCGCGCGCGGTCGATTGGGGCCTTGCGTGGCGCATGGTGCCCGATGAGCAATTGCCGCGTGTCGCGCGCGAAATCGCCGGTCAGCTCGCGAACGGCCCGACGCTCGCTTATGGCCGGATCAAGGAAATGCTCCGCAAGAGCGAGACGAACGGCTTCGCCGACCAGCTCGAACTCGAAGCGACGCGCCAGATCCAATCCTTCGAAACTGACGACTGCCGCGAAGGCGTGGCGGCATTCATCGAGAAGCGGCCAGCCCGCTTCGCCGGGCGATAAGGGGCGAGTGGATGCAATTCGAATTTTCCGACGAACAGCAGGAACTGCGGGACAGCGTCCGGCGCTTCTTCGAGCGCGAATGCCCAGTGACGGCCGTGCGCACCGTCATCGATGCCGGCACGGGATATGACGCGGCGCTGTGGCGCAAGGTCGGCGCCGGGGCCTTTCTCGCGACCGCGATTCCGGAGGAATATGGCGGAGCCGGTGCCGGCTATCTGGAGCTTTGCGTCGTCGCCGAGGAATGCGGACGCGTGCTCGCCCCGCTGCCGACCGTGTCGTCGGTCTATCAGGTCGCCGAATATCTGGCGATCGCGGGCAGCGAGGAACAGAAACGGCGTTGGCTGCCAAAAATCGCGGCCGCCGAAGCGATCGGTGCGCTGGCGCTCAACGAGGGTGTCGGCGAGATGCGCGCCGACCGCGTCGCGGCGCGCGTCAGCGGCGGCAAGCTGACCGGCGAGAAGCTGCCGGTCGCCGACGGCATGGCAGCCGATTTCGCGATCGTCGCGGCGCGCGACAACGCGGAGACGCTGGGTTTCTACCTCGTCGAACTTGGTGCCGCCGGCGTCGCGCGCGAGGCGGTGCAGACCCTCGATCCGTCGCGCGGGCATGCGCGGATCGTCTTTTCCGGCGCCGAGGCCGAGCCGCTGGGCAAGGGCGATCGCGGCTGGGCGCTCGTCGAACAGATACGCGACCGTGCGGCGGTACCGGTGGCCTTCGAACAGGTGGGCGGTGCCGATCGTGCGCTGGCCGAAGCACGCGACTATGCGCTCGGGCGCTATGCCTTCGGGCGGCCGATCGCCTCGTTTCAGGCGATCAAGCATATGCTTGCCGACGTCTATGTCGCGAACGAGCTTGCCCGCTCGAACGCTTATTATGGCGCCTGGGCGCTTTCGGCCGACAGCGACAAGCTGCCGCTCGCCGCCGCCAGCGCGCGCGTGGCCGCGACCGCCGCGTTTCAGCGCGCCTCGGCCTCGAACATTCAGGTCCATGGCGGCATGGGGTTCACCTGGGAATATGACTGCCACCTCTATTATCGCCGGTCGGCCTATCTCGCTCTGACGCTTGGCGGTCCCTCCTTGTGGGAGGACCGCCTGATAGAATTTCGCCGCCCGGTTGCGGCCTGACGAAGAGAGATGCGCCCGTGAACTTCGACGACACCCCTGAGGAAGCCGCCTTCCGCGCCCGGGCTCGGCAGTGGATCGCCGCGAATGCGCCGCACGAACTCGCCGACGAACTGCGCGCCCTGGCGGAAGGCAAATTGCGCCTGACGAGCATCGATCCGCTCATCGCGGCGCGCGACTGGCAGCGGAAGAAAAGCGAGGCGGGCTGGGCGACGCCGCACTGGCCGGTCGAATATGGCGGCGGCGGGCTGAGTTCGATACAGCGCGTCATCTGGTCCGAAGAGGAAGGCATTTACGCCAAGCTGTCGCAGCATTTCCTGATCGGCGTCGGCATGTGCGGCCCGACGATGATGGCGTGGGCAACCGAAGAACAGAAGCGCGAGCGGCTTCCGAAGCTGAGCTCGGGCGAGGAAATCTGGTGCCAGCTCTTCTCGGAGCGTACGGCGTAGCTCCGACCTCGCGGGCATTCGCACGCGCGCCGTGCGTGACGGCAAGGATTGGATCGTCAACGGCCAGAAGATATGGACGAGCTATGCGCGCGAGGCCGCCTGGGGCCTGCTGATCACGCGTACCGATCCCACGGTCGCAAAGCATCGCGGACTGACGATGTTCTTTCTCGACATGCACAGTCCCGGGGTGGAGGTGCGGCCGATCCGGCAGATGAACAACGAGGCGTCCTTCAACGAAGTCTTCTTTACCGATGTCCGCATTCCCGACACCCAGCGGCTCGGCGCGCCGGGGCAGGGATGGGAGGTCGCGCTCACCACCTTGATGAACGAGCGCGCGACGCTGGCGGGCCAGGTCGATACCGGCTTTGACGAGCTGCTGGGATTTTGCGAGCGATTGGAAACCGGAGCGAACCACCGCGCGATCGACGACGCACGGGTGCGCTCGCGGCTCGCCCAGTTCGCGATCCGCGACAGCGGGCTGCGCTTCACCGCCTTCCGAAGCATTTCGGCATTATCGCGCGGTGAGCGCCCGGGTCCTGAAAATTCGATCGGCAAGCTTGTCTCGGCGGCGATGGAGCAGGAAATGGCGCAGTTCGCGCTCGACCTGGAAGGCGAGGCAGGCCTGTTGACCGACCCGGCGCTTGCGCCCGATCGAGCGCGCTACCAGTCGATCCTGTTGCGCTCGCCGTCGATGCGGATCGCGGGCGGCAGCGACGAGATTTTGCGCAACATCATCGCCGAGCGCGTGCTCGGGCTTCCCGCCGATATTCGCGCGGACAAGGATATTGCATTCGAGGATATTCCGACCGCGGCAACCGCCCGGCGCGGCTGAGCGGGACGGTTCCGGGGAGGCGCCCCTTGCCAAGCGGTGTGCCGTGCCGCATCCCGGTCGGCAACGATGCGCGCACGACAGCGTGCGCCAAGGTGGCGAGAGGTCGGACCCATGTCCAAGGCGGAAACGCTCGACGCGCTGATGGAAAGCGCGATCCACGGCTTTTCCAAGCACGGCTACGAGGGCGCGTCGCTGCGCGATATCGCGGCCCAGGCTGCCGTTCCGCTCAGCACGATCCATTTCTATTTCGGATCCAAGTCAGAACTTTTCCTTGCGGTGCGCCGCAAGGCCTGGGCCGAGATCGATCAGGAACGCAGCGATCTGCTCGACGCATCGCTGGCGGACAGCGATCGGCCGCCGCTCGAGGCGCTCGTTCATGCGCTCGCCTATCCCATCGTCCACCGCGCGCTCAGCCATGATGAGCGCGACCGGGCGATGATCTATATCGTGCGCAGCCATATGGCGCATTCCGAACCGGGGCTGGTCAAGCCGATGATCCGCACCGCCGACAGGTCGATGGTCCGCTGGATCGATGCGATGATGGCGTGCTGTCCCGGCATGCGGCGCCCCGACATGATCTGGGCCTTTTCCTTCGTCGTCGGGGCGATCTATTCGTGGCAGCTCATCGATCATCGCTATGACGAAATGATCGGTCCGGACGACGATCGATCGATCGAAGAGGTCAGCCAGGATATCGTCGCTTTCTGCTGCAGCGGGATCGAGGCGATCGGTCGCCGCCGCTTGGAACCATCTTACTGAACTAGCAAGTTAAAATTGCACAGGACAAGCGTCCGACGATCGGACTTGCGCGCGGTCGCCGCAACTTCGACGATGGTCCCGTAAAGCCGCGAAAAAGCGGCGCAGCCGCGATGGGCGGCGTCACGGGATGGGGAGAGAGGCGCATGAAATCGCATCGTTGGATGTTAGGCATCGGTCTTGGCGCGCTGGTCGGCGCAACGGTTCTGGCCGGGCCCGCCCGCGCGCAGGAGACCAAGGACGCGCGCGACGAGAACATGATCATCGTAACCGCGCAGAAGCGCGCGAGCGATATTCAGGATGTGCCGCTTTCGGTCGCCGCAGTCACGTCATCGACGCTCGAGAAATCGGGCGTCAACACGATCGAGGCGGTGCAGACGCTCGCGCCCGGCATGAACATGTCGGCGATCGGCAGCGGCTTCGTCAGCTATACCTATATCCGCGGTGCGGGCACCAATGTGATCGACGCGGGATCCGATCCCAGCGTCGCCTTCTTTCAGGACGAAGTCTATCTCGCGGGCACGGCGGGCCTGCAATTCGACCTGCTCGACGTGGAGCGCGTCGAGGTGTTGAAGGGGCCGCAGGGCACGCTGTTCGGACGCAATGCCGCGGGCGGCGCGATTTCCATCATCACCAAGCGGCCAAGCCACGAATTCGATGCCTGGGCTGCGGCGGATGCGGGTGAATATGGGCTGTTCGCGGTACGCGGCGGCATCACCGGACCACTGGCCGACCGATGGGCATACCGGCTGTCGGCGGCGCACCGCCAGCGCAAGGCCTTCACCGACAATCCGGCGGGACGCGACCCCGGCTCGATCGACAATTACACCGGCCGCGGCCAGATCATGTATGACGGCGACGATCTGACCGTGCTGCTCACCGGCGAGTTCTTCACCTCCGACAACGGAATGACGAATCAGTTCATTTCGACCGCCGATACGGCGAGTTTGCTGACCCCTGAAGCGGCCGCCGCCCAGCCCGCCGACCAGAGCTTCTATCGCCGCTATTACGACGTCGACGGGTTTGAAAAGCAGAATCTCTATGCCGCGACCGGCCGCATCGAATGGGATTTGGGACCGGTGCTGCTCACTTCGATTTCGGCATGGCGCGATAATCATTTCAAGCGATTGCAGGACCAGGATGGATCGAGCGCGGATGCCTATGCGCTTGCGACCGATGCCAGCGACAAGACGTTCAGCCAGGAATTGCGGCTGTCGGGCGAAAGCGACCGCTTCGAATGGATCGCGGGCCTCTATTATTATAACGGCAAGACTGAACGCATCGATCGGCTCGATTCGGGCCCCGATTTCGCCCCCGCGCCGCTGCGCAACTCGCTGGGCATCTATGGCCAGAATATTAAGGCGATCAGCTATGCCGCGTTCGGTCAGGCGACCTATGAGATTCTGCCTGCGCTGAAGGTCACGCTTGGCGCGCGCTACAGCAAGGACAAGAAAAGGTCGAACCAGGACACCGACCCGATCGGGCTGGCTGGCGCCCTTCAGCGTCGAACTGACCCCCGAATGGAGCAGTTTCGATCCTGCTGTGATCGTGCAATATGAACCGTCGCGCGACGTCATGCTCTATGGCTCGTTCCGCCAGGGGTTCAAAAGCGGGGGCTTTCAATCGCTGCCGGGCAGCTTGGCGCTCGCCTCGACGGTCTATGCGCCCGAGGACGTGAAATCCTTCGAACTTGGTGCGAAGACGCAATGGTTCGACAACCGGCTGCGACTGAACGTCGCGCTGTTCGAAACGCGGATTACCAACCAGCAGATTTTGCGCATCCCGACCCCCGGCACGTCGATCATCGACAATGCCGGGCGGACGCGGACGCGTGGCCTCGACATTGCGCTGCAGGCGGCGATCAGCGACTATCTGCACATCGACTGGAACACGACCTATCAGCATGCGCGGTTCCGAGAATATCTGAGCAATTGTTCGGGGACGCCGCCGGTCTGCCTCACCGACTTTGCCGGAAACCGGCAGCTGCGATCGCCCGATTTCCAGACCTCGTTCGTCGCCGATCTCAAGATTCCGCTCGGCGGCGATACCGGCAATATGACGATGCGCGGCGAATATTCCTATCAGACGAAGGTCTTCTTCGACGCCGCAAATACCAGCGGGCCGGGCGCCTACCAGCCCGGCTATGGGCTGCTTGGCGGGCGGATCGGCTATGAAGCCGACGACGGCCGCTGGAGTATCGCGCTGTTCGCCAAGAATCTCACCAACAAGAAATATTACCGCAACGTCGCGATATCGGGCCTATCGGGCGTCGGAACGCCCGGTGATCCACAAAGCTTCGGCGTCAGCCTGAACTGGCGGCTCCGGTAGCGCGAGGGCGGAGACGGTGGATGATCCTGCGCAAGACGCGAACCGGCTTGCCGAATTCACCGTGCGGCTGGCGCGTGCTCGCGGGCTCGGCGCTCGGCATCGGGGTGGGTATCATCGCGGTGCCGGCTGCGCAGCGATCGGGGTCTTCATGCGCGGCTTACAAGCCGACTTCGGCTGGACGCGCGCGGAAATATCGCTGGGCCCGACGATTCTGATCGTCACGCTCGCGGCGATCGCGCCGCTGCTCGGCTGGCTTGCGGATCGTGCCGCCCCGCGGCTGATCGTCGGCACTGCGCTTGCCGCGCTTGCGGCGGGGCTGTTCCTGTTCAGCCGCCTCGACGGCGATCTGCGCATCTATTACGCCGGCTTCGCGCTGCTCGCTATCGCCGCGAGCGGTTCGGCGACAATCGTATATGCGAAGCTGCTCAACGCGACATTTCACCGCAATCGCGGGGCGGCCCTGGGACTCGCGATGGTCGGCAACGGTGCGACGGGCATCCTGCTGCCCTTGCTGCTGGTTCCCTATGCCGCAGTGGCGGGCTGGCGCGCGGGGTTTATTGCGCTTGCCGCCGTTGTGGCTCTGGCGTTGCCGCTGGTCGTGCTGTTGATCGGAGGGCGGCGTGATGCTCCCGTTACAGCGGTGCTCGCCGCGCCGCCGGGCGACGCGCTGCGCAGCCGTGCCTTCCGCATCATGGCGATCTGCTTCGCGCTGATCCCACTCGCCGTTGCCGGGCTTCACCTCCATTTTCTCGCTTATCTGGCGGATATGGGAATCGGTCCGTCGCGCGCGGGCGCGATCGCCGGTGTCGGCGGGGCGGCGCTGATGGCGGCGCGCATTCTGACCGGCTTCTTGATCGACCATATCTTCGCGCCGCATGTCGCTGCCGCAATGATGATGTTTAGCGCGGCGGCGATCGCGGGGATGGTGCTGCTCGGTCCAGCGGCGGCGGTGCTGGGGGCGGTGGCGCTCGGCGTTTCGCTCGGCGCCGAGCTCGACCTGATCGGCTATATGACCGCGCGCTATTTCGGTCTCGACCGCTTCGGCCGGATCTATGGCATCCTATATGGCGTGGTGCTGGCTAAGCAGCGCGGCATCGCCGGTGCTTTATGGCCTGATCGCCGACGGGAGTGGATCCTATCTTGCGGGTCTCTACGCGGCTGCGGCGCTGCTCGCGCTGAGCGCCTTTTTGTTCCTTACCCTGCCACGCTTCGACTCGGAAGCCGCGACGTGAATATCGCTTTAGTCCTTGACGCCGCCACGCGCCTTCATCCCGATCGCACTGCCATCTCGTGGATCGACCGGCCGGTCTGGACCTACGCCGAGCTTTGGGAGCGGGCGGTGACCCTCGCGGCAGGGTTCGCCGCCATGGGGCTGCGGCCCGGTGACCGGGTGGTGATGGCGATGTCGAATGCGCCCGCCTATTGCGAAGTGCTGCTCGGTGCCTGGATTGCGGGCTTGGTGCCCGCGCCACAAAATTGTCGCTTGCATGCGGCCGAAATCGGCTTTGCGGCGCAAGATTGCGGCGCGCGGCTGTGCATCGCGACCGCAGATCTCGCCGCGCCGCTGGCGGCGGCGATCGATGGCTTGTGCCCGCTCATCGATATCGACAGCGCCGATTTCGCCGCGCTGCACGGCCATGGCGTTGCGAAGGTCGCGCCGCGCGCGCCCACCGACGCGGCGCTGCTTTTCTATACCAGCGGGACGACGGGCAAGCCGAAGGCGGCGATCCATACCCATCGGACGCTGAACGCGATGCTCGTCAGCTTCCTTGCCGATAGTGGCGCGGTCGTCGACGATCATATCCTGCATATCGCACCGATGTCGCACGCCAGCGGTTTTCTGGGCCTGTCGTATCTCGCACGCGGCCGCAACAACATCGTCCTCCCCACCGGTGCGTTCGAGCCCGAACTGATCGCGCGCGCCGCCGCCGCTTTCGGCCCGCTGTCCTTCTTTGCGGTGCCGACGATCGTACGCCGGTTGACCCAGCCCGGCATTCTGGACGAAGCGACGATCGCGGGCATCCACCGCATCTTCTTTGGCGGCGCGCCGATGTATGTCGAGGATCTGAAACGCGCGATTGCGCGCTTCGGCAGCGGACGCCTGTGGCATCTCTATGGGCAGGGCGAGACGCCGAATACGATCACCCATCTTCCCCCGCATCTCCTGGGCTCGCCGGATGACCCTGATTATGCGGACCGGCTCGCCAGCGTCGGGGTCGCGCGAAGCGGAGTCAGCGTACGCATCCTGCGCGACGACGGCGCCGAGGCGAGGAGCGGCGAGGTGGGTGAGGTCGTGGTGCAAGGGGACACGTTGATGGCCGAGCTATTGGGATCGCCCTGAAGCGACGGCTGCGGCGATGAAGGACGGATGGTTGTACACGGGCGATCTCGGCCGCCTCGACGCGCGCGGTTTCCTGACCCTCGTCGATCGATCGAAGGACATGATTATTTCGGGCGGCTCGAACGTCTATCCGCGCGAGATTGAGGAGGTGCTGCTGACGCATCCCGGGATCGCCGAATGCGCCGTCGTCGGGCAGTTCGATCCCGAATGGGGCGAGACCGCGGTCGCCTTTGTCGTACCGGCCGGCGCCGCACCCGATCCCGCGGAGCTCGACGCGCACGTCCTCGCGCGGCTGGCGCGGTACAAGCGGCCGCGCGCCTATCATTTCCTTAGTGAGCTGCCGAAGAACGCGTACGGTAAAGTGCTGAAGACCGCGCTGCGCGATCATTAGCGCAATTCGTGCCAAGCCCTTTCAAGCGCGTCGCGATGTGCGGGCGCGGCGACCGCGATGAGCGCCGCCGCGCGCTCGCCCGCCGAGCGGCCACGCAGTTCGGCGATCCCATATTCGGTAACGATCGTATCGACATCGCTGCGCGGGATCGAAACCGTCGGCGCGTCGAGGCGCGGAACGATGCGCGAGATCGCTCCCTTTCCGGCGGTGGCGCGGAGCGCCGTGATCGCACGTCCGCCCGGCGACTGGACCGCCGCGCGCGCGAAGTCGGGTGCGCCGCCGACGCCGCTGACTGCCGCCCGTCCCCGCCATTCGAGATTGACCTGTCCGAAAAGATCGACCTCGAGCGCCGAATTGATCGCGGTGAAGGCGTCGAGCCGGGCAAGCGCGGCGCTGTCATGGCTTTGCGTGACCGGCACCATCTCGACCATGCCGGCCTCTGCGAGCCAGGCGTAAAAGGCGGGGTCGCCGAGTGCGATTCCGGCACGGTGCCTGCCGCTGTCACGAAGTGCACCCGCCTCGGCTAGCGAGCGCAGCGGCGGCGTGACCATGCCCGACGCGATGACGAGGTCGCGATGCCCCGACAGGAAGTGCCACGTCGCGCCGGGAATGCCGCCGATCCCGCATTGCACCGCAGCGCCGTTGGGGACGAGCGCGGCGACCGAGGCGGCGATCGTCTGCGTCACTGCGTCGGGGGCCGGCTCGCTCTCGGCGACAAGCGGAGCGTCGATCTCGACGACGAGATCGGCGTCGGCCAGCGCCAGATGCGGCGCTCGGGCGATGGCTGGCATGCGGGCGTTGACCACGAGGATGCGAAAGGCCGCGCGCGGCCAGACGAGCGAAGCGAAATCGGCCGAAATGCCGAGCGAGCATCGGCCGTCCGCTCCGGCCGAGCGCAACATGGGCGATCGCGACGTCGGGCCGGAAATCCTCGGCCAGATAGCGCCCCGTCGCGCTGTAACAGAGCGGCAGCAGGCGAAGGCGGCCCGCCGCCGCGGACGCTTCCAGTGCCGGCGACATCATGAAGACGGTGAGCTGCGCGCCCGGCGCATGGGCGGCATAGTCAGTGCGGTTCATCCCCGGCAGCAGAGCCGCGGTGACGTCGACCCCCGCGAGCTGTCCAGGGTCGGCGGTCAGGGCCGCCGCAAGCGGCAGAATCTCTGCCGAGCCGCCGGGCAGGTAGACACGCTCGGCCGGGCGCGAAGCAATCGAGCAGGCGGTCCATCTATGCTAGAGCGTTCGGGCGATGAGCTCGCGCATGATCTCGTTCGACCCGCCCGCGATCTTGGTGTAGCGTGAATCGGAATAGGCGCGGCCGATCAGATACTCGCGCGTGAAGCCATAACCGCCATGCATCTGCACGCAATCGTCGAGCAGCCGCATCAGCAGGTCGGTCGCCTGGAATTTCGCGACCGCGGCCGTCGTCGCGTCGAGCTTTCCTTCAACAACGAGTTCGATGCAGCGATCGACGAAGACGCGCATCACCTGCGTCTGTGCGTGCCAGTCGGCCAGCTTGAAGCGTGTGTGCTGCATGTCGAACAGCGATTGGCCGAAGGCCTGGCGATCGCGCGTATAGTCGGTCGTCCAGCGGATCGCATGTTCGCACAGCGCCGCGGCGCGGATCGCGATGCTCGTGCGTTCCCAAGCAAGTTCCTGCATCAGGCAGATGAAGCCGCGGTCGAGCTGGCCGAGCATGTTCGATGCCGGGACGCGGACATCGTTGAAGAAAAGCTCCGCCGTGTCCTGCGCGCGCAGTCCGATCTTGTCGAGCTTGCGCCCGCGTTCGAAGCCGGGCCGATCGCCCTCGACGAGAAAGAGCGTCACGCCCTTTGCCCCCGCGCCCTGCGTGGTGCGTGCCGCGACGACGATCAGGTCGGCGAGATGGCCGTTCGAGATGAAGGTCTTTTGCCCGTTGATGACGAAGTCGTCGCCGTCGCGGACAGCGGTGGTACGGAGCGCAGCGAGGTCCGATCCTCCGCTCGGTTCGGTCATCGCGACCGCGCCGATCACCTCGCCGCGCGCCATCTGCGGCAACCATTCGAGCTTCTGCTCCTCGGTGCCATAGTTGAGGAGATAGGGCGCGACGATTTCCGAATGCAGCGGGAAATTGGGTCCGCTGAGATTGGTGCGCGTCAGTTCTTCGATCAGGATCGTCGGATAGAGGCGATCGAGTCCCGCGCCGCCATATTGCTCGGGGATCGTCATGCAGAGCAGCGATTCGCGCCCCGCCGCCAGCCACGCGCTGCGGTCGACGATGCCTTGCTCTTCCCAGCGCGCATGGTGCGGCGCGATCTCCTTTTCGAGGAAGCGGCGTACCGATTCGCGAAAGATATTATGTTCGTCGCCGAACAGCGTCCGCTCGATCATCGTCGCATCCGTTAGTGCATGCCGACGATTGCAACGGCGCAGATGTTGAGGTTCGGGAAGCCGCCGAGATTATGCGACAGCGCGGTGACCGGCGGTGTTGCGCGCTGACGCTCACCCGCCCGGCCGAGCAGCTGGAGATAATTTTCATAGATCATCCGGATCCCCGACGCGCCGATCGGGTGACCGAAGCATTTGAGCCCGCCGTCGATCTGGCACGGAATGGTGCCGTCGGCGTCGAACTTGCCGTCCATGACGTCGTGGACCGCGCGCCCTTCGTCGCTGAGGCCAAGATCCTCCATCGTGACGAGCTCGGTGATCGAGAAACAGTCATGCACTTCGGTCAGGCTGATTTCCTTGCGTGGGTCCGTAATCCCCGCCTCCTTATAGGCCCGGGCGGACGCGACGCGCGTGGTATGGAAATAGCTGCCGTCCCAACCCGAGCCCTCGGCCTCCCAGCCGTTCGACGCGGCGACCTGCAGCGCCTTTACGGTGACAAGGTCGGTCTTGCCGAGCCTCCGCGCGATCTCGGGCGTCGTGACGATTGCGCAGGCGGCGCCGTCGGACACGCCGCAGCAGTCGAAAAGGCCGAGCGGCTCGGCGATCATCGGCGCATTGACCGCCTGTTCCTCGGTGATCGGCTTGCGCAGATGAGCCTTGGGATTTTTTGCGCCATTGGCGTGACTCTTGACCGAGACATGCGCGATCGCGCGCTTCAGATCGTCGCGCTGAATACCGTGCTTCGCGCTATAGGCCGAGGCGATTTGCGCAAATTGTCCGGGCGCGGTGCTGTTCGCCAGCGTCGCGTCGGGAAAAGCGCCGCGCGGCCGCGCGGGTAGCCCGCCATAGCCCGTATCCTTCAGCTTCTCGACCCCCATGGCGAGCGCGATGTCGGCCGCGCCACTTGCGACGGCATAAACCGCGCCGCGAAAGGATTCGGTCCCCGAGGCGCAATAATTCTCGACCTTGGTGCAGGGAATGTTCGGCAGCCGGAGCGCGACCGACAGCGGGACGGCCGAGGGGCCGATGCTCGTCGTGTCGAGCCCGACGCCGAGCCACGCCGCGTCGATCTGGGTGACGTCGATGCCTGCATCCTCGATCGCCTCTAGGAATGCTTCGACCATCAGGCCGTTCGCGTCCATGTCCCACCGCTCGCCAAAGCGCGAGCACCCCATGCCGAGAATGGCCACCTTGTCCTTGATGCCGCTTGCCATGATCGTTTGTCCTATGCTTCGGCCCGATAGTCGGGCACCGCTTTCCAGAAATAATGCTTGAACCCGCGATCGACGTCGTTCCGCTTGATCCGGAACATCATTCGCATCGGCTGGCCGACCTCGAGCGTTTCGGCATCGACATCGGTGAAGTCGACCGTCATCCGTCCGCCGCCTTCGAACTCGATGAGTCCGTAGCATCCTGGCGGATCGGGGGTGTAGACGAGGCTGTCGGCGGTGAAGGATGCGATCCGCGCCCGGCGCTCGGCGAGCGGATATTCCTCTTGCGTGCCGATCGCGCGCTCGTTCTGCGCGACCGAAATTTCGGACGGCGGGAATTGTATCGTCCCGGTCTTCGTGCACCGTCCGCCGACGAGCGCCAGCAGGCTGCGGCGATGGCGATAAAGCATCGAAGGGGGCGTGCGCTGGTCGGCCTCTGCACGCATGCCGCCGTCGAGCGTCAGCGCGCCCGCGAGATGCAGGTGACGGACATAATTATCCTCGGCCTTGCGGCGATCGAGCCAGCCCGCGACTCCCATGTTCGTCGGCCGGGTACCGATGGTATCGGTCACCCGGAACAGAAGCACGTCGCATCCCTGACCAAAGGCCGCCACCAGCACGAGTTCGCCCGGCGCCGCCTTTTCGAGCGCGTGGGCAAGCAGGATGAGCGGCTGCGCGCAGCCGGCCGTGCCGAGCCGGTCCTGCAGATTGTCCTGCACGGCTTCGGCCTTGATGCCCGCTGCCTTGGCGACGCTTTTGTCGATCCCGCGGATCGGTGCGGGCATGACGAAGCGATCGATGGCGTCGGCACCGACGCCGAATTTTTCGAGTGCCGCGCCGATCGCCGCGGGGACGATCTTGGCATAACCCTCGTCGCGGACCCAGCGGCCCTCCCATTCATAATCGAACGGCCGCTCGGTCGCGCGGAAATGGTCGGCGAAATCGACCGTATGGCTGTGATGGCCGATGAGGTCGGCGAGTCCGGGGCCCGGGCCGACGAGGACAGCCGCGGCGCCGTCGCCATAGACGAGCTCGGCCTCCGACGCGACTTTCGCGCGGCGCCGTTCGGACGCGACGCAGAGCACCGCGCCGCCACCTCCGGTGCTTTCGAGCGCCGCGATCAGCCCCGATGTTCCCGCGCGCTGCGACCCGGTAACGTCGAGCGCGCCGACCGCATCGGGCATATTCAGCGCCTCTTTGACGATCCCGGCGTTTTGCCGGTCGGCGTAGGGCAGGCTAGTCGAGGCCAGGATCAGCTTGCGAACCGTCTGACGCGCGTCCTCGGCGACGCAATCGCGCGCTGCTTCGACCGCCATCGTGATGGCATCTTCGTCCCATCCGGCGATCGCGCGCTCGCCGCGTCCATGCGCGCCAAGACCGGCGTTGAACCACGACAAAGCCGAAACAGCGGCTTCGCGCTGCAATCGGCGGCGGGGTACATAGGCCCCGAATGCGATGATCGATGTCATTTTTCGTCCTCTCGCTATCGCCATATATCGCGCCGGAAAGATATTCAATATAGTGTATATATATTCGTCAAGATGAATTACATGACATGGGAAAGGGCATCCGCATGCGGGCTTTTTGGCGATCTTTCTTCAAGCCAAGCGAAGGCTCTCCGGGGTCGCGAATGCGCTTGCGTGCGGGAAGGGGGCTGCATATTCACGAATCGGAATGACTATTCGCGCGAGGAATGGGCGCACTCAGGGGAACGGATATTTCGAAGCAGTTCATCATGGCTGTCGCGGCACACGAACTTTCCTTCGGCTTGGCGGCATAGGCGATGCCCCGCAACAGCAACGGCGCCGAAGATCTGGCGGGACCCAAGCAGCTGGTCGGATCGATCGTGCATGCGGTGGCCGTCTTGCGCTACCTCAGCGAGACCGACGAGCCGCTGGGAGTGACGGCGATCGCCAAGGCGCTGCAGATCAGCCCCAGCTCCTGTTATAATATCGTCCGGACGCTCGTATCGGAGGGACTGCTCGAATTCGACAGCCGCCGCAAAACCTACAGCATCGGATTGGGCACGGTTGAGCTGGCGTCGCGCGCTCTCAGCCGCAACGACATTTTCCCCTTCGTCCGGCAACGGCTCGAGCGGATTGCCAACGAACATGAATTGACGGCGATCTTGTGGCGCGTCAGCCACGGCCGGCGGCTCGTCGTCGTCGGTGTGGTGGAGTGCAATGCCGACATGCAGATCGCGGTCAAGGTCGGCTATCGCGTTCCCCTGCTGTCGGGCGGGGTCGGCCGCTGTATCGCTGCGTTCAGCAAGATGCCCGAAAGCGAGATGCGAACCGAATTCGAACGGGTTCGCAACCAGAACACGATCGGTTTCGAGGATTATGTTCGCGATCTCGAGGCCGTGCGCACGAACGGCTGGGCGATCGACCGCGGGACTTTCAAGAGCGGTGTCATTTCAGTCGCCAGCCCGATCTTTGATGAGCGCGGCGCCATCTCGCTCTGCATCTCGGGCGTGATGCTCGCCGGAAACCAGAGCGCCGCCGCGCTCGATCGCATCGGCATGAATTTTCGCGACCTCGCGGAATCGGTGACCCGCCGCAGCTTCTGATCCGGCCGTATTACGGAAGCCAGCGTTTCGCAAAGCGCTGTCGCGCGTCCAATTCTTGTCCTTGATCTCGAATATTCATTCCTATACGTGAATTTTGATACACGCGAAGCGGGGGCAGGAGACGGATATGGGAATGCTCGACGGAAAGGTCGTTGCGATTACGGGCGCGGGGCGCGGAGTGGGGCGCGCGATCGCGCTGTGCGCCGCGGCGGAAGGCGCGGCGGTACTCGTCAACGATCTTGGCAGCGGCACCGCGGGCGAGGGGACGGACCAGGGCCTCGCCGCTCAGGTCGTCGCAGAGATCGAGGCGGCTGGCGGCCGTGCGATCGCCAATGGTGCGAGCATCACCGATCCGCGGGGTGCGGTCTCGGTTGTCGAGGACGCAGTTGCGGCATTCGGCCGCATCGACGGCGTCGTGAACAACGCCGGCTTTCTGCGCGATTCGATCTTTCACCGGATGAGCCGGGTCGATTGGGACGACATCATCGACGTCCACCTCAATGGATATTTCGCGGTGGCGAAGGCGGCCGCGCCGCACTTCAAAGAGCAGGGTTCGGGCACCTTCGTCCATATGACCTCGACCTCCGGGCTGATCGGTAATTTCGGACAGGCCAATTATTCGGCCGCGAAGGCGGGCGTCATCGGACTCTCGACCTCGATCGCGCTCGACATGCAACGCTTCGGCGTCACCTCGAACTGCATCGCGCCCTTTGCCTGGAGCCGTCTGACCGAGACGATCCCGACCGATACCGAGGAACAGAAGCAGCGCGTCGCGCGGATCATGGAGATGAAGCCCGAGAAAATTGCACCGCTTGCGGTCTTCCTCTGTTCCGATGCAGCCAAATCGGTGACCGCCCAGATTTTCGGTGTTCGCAAAAACGAGATTTTCCTGTTCAGTCGGCCGCAGCCGATCCGCTCGGCGCATCATGCCGAAGGATGGACTCCGGAAAGCGTCCAAGACATCATGCTGCCGTCATTCCGGCCGAGTTTCCAGCCGTTGCAGCGATCGGGCGACGTTTTTTCCTGGGATCCAATCTGACCATGGCGATCGACGAGGCTTTCCTGCTCGCGCGTCCGCCGGTCGAGCGGCGCCGGACCTACGACGCCCGCGACACCATGCTCTATGCGCTCGGGCTCGGCGTGGGCGCGGCCGACCCTTGCGATCCGGCGGCGCTGCGGTTCGTCTATGAGAAGGATCTGGCCGCGCTGCCGACGATGGCGGTCGTACTGGCCAGTCCCAGCGGCTGGCTCGCCGATCCTGCGCTCGGCATCGACTATATGCAGCTCCTCCATGGCGAGGAATCACTGACGCTGCACCGTCCGCTGGCACCGGCGGGCGAGCTGGTCTCGGCCACGCGGATAGAGGCCTTGTTCGACAAAGGCGCGGGACGCGGGGCGCTGCTCTATACGCGGCGCGAGATCAGCGATGCCGCGAACGGTGAGGCAGTCGCGACGATCCGCACCGGCTATTTCCTGCGCGGCGACGGCGGCTTCGGTAGCAAATCGGCGGGCGCTCCCGATCCTCATCCGGTACCCGGGCGGGCACCCGACGCCACGATCGATTATGCGACGCGCATCGATCAGGCGCTGCTCTATCGCCTTTCTGGCGATTATAATCCGCTCCACATCGACCCGACGGTTGCCGCAAAGGCGGGTTTTGACCGGCCGATCCTGCATGGACTCTGCTCCTACGGCCTTGCTGGGCGCGCGATGGTCGAACTGCTGTGCGAAGGCGACCCGGCGCGGCTGCGGCGCCTCGACGTGCGGTTCGCAAAACCGGTCTTTCCCGGCGAGACGCTGCGCATATCGGTCTGGCGAGAGGGGCGCGGACGCGCCGCTTTCGAGGCGACGTCGCTCGATCGCGATCTGGTTGTGCTGCGCAACGGCCTTGCCGAAGTTCGCGCCTGACGCGGTCCGGCACGCACGTTGACCATCGGATATTGTGGACCTAGCTTAGCTGGCGGACAATATAGCGCGCCTTCCGGGCAGAAGTGTGCAGGCAATGTTCGCAACAGGGTTTTCATTTCGGGGTTTGACCATTGAATCGACCAGCTTTGAAGAGGACATCGAACAGCGCAGGCAGCAAGACAAAAGAGACGCTGATTCTGAAAGCGCTCGACTATATTCTGGCAAACGGCCTTCGCGACCATTCGCTGCGTTCGATTTCGGCCGAACTCGGGACGAGCCACCGCGTCTTATCCTATCATTTCGGATCGAAAGAAGGGTTCATCAACGCGGTCATCGAAACCTTCTTCAACGCGTGGTTCGAGATCGTTTCCGAAACCGACATCGAGGGTTGCCGCACGTCGGGCGATGCGCTGCTGCTGCTGTGGGACCGTATTTCGCACCCCGACGTCTTCATCTATTCGCGGATCGGCTTCGAGCTGGTCGTGTGGAAGGGCCGCGAAGGGACGATGACGCAGCTGATGCCCGAAAGCGTCTGGTCCGAACCGCTCGAACGTATCAGTCGCCTGTCCCACCTCGGCCCGGCGAAGACCGAGGCCGATGTGCGCGTGATGCGGATCGTACTGCGCGGCCTTCTTTATCAGCTCGCCGCCACGGAAAATCCGGAGGAATGCCGCCGGACGCTGTTGGACTTCCTCGACTGGCGCGACCGTGCGCTGGCGGCGATGAGCGCCGAGACGGCGAACGCCTGACCGCACGGCCGCGGCCGGCGCTGTTTCCTATGAAGAAAACTCCTCCGGCTTCGCGGCCGAACCATCCTGCGCGCGTGGACTTCGCTTGCCGGGCCGGGCTGCACATCAAGACTTGTGCCATATGGTACAAAATGCTAGCCGGATTGCGACGGGGCATGAGCCCGCGGACAAGATGATCGGGAGAGAGTGAGATGATCGACGACATGTTTGTCTTCAACGCAGTCGCGCACGCCTATAATATGAGCGACGACAACATCCCCAACTCGCACTATGCAAATCGCCTGCGCGACGGACTCGTCCACCTGCACATGCGGCAGGGCGCTTTCGCGATGGACGGCGCGGGCCAGTGCACGGACTGGCCGATCGAGGTGCTGGCGCGTTCGCTGTTCCTCGAAAGCGATTGCGACATGGCGGCGACGCACACGCTGCGGCTCGATTCCTGGTTCCACGACGGCCTTTGCCGCCGCGAAAAGACGGTCGAGGCCGTCAATCGTTGGCCGCAGCGTTTCGTGGGTTATGTCGGCGTCGATCCGACGCGCGGCCTTGAAGTCTGCCTCGACGATCTCGACGAGCAACTCGACGAAATGCCCTCGGCGGTCGGGCTGAAGCTCTATCCCTCGCAGGTCAACCCGCACCGTTCGTGGCGGATGGACGACGAAAGCCTGGCCTTTCCGCTGTTCGAACGCGCGCGCAAGCGCGGCATCCGGACGGTCGCGGTGCACAAGGCGGCGCCATTCGGTCCGGTGCCGATCGCGCCGTTCCGTGTCGATGACATCGACCTTGCCGCCGACGCCTTTCCCGACATGGCGTTCGAGATCATCCATGCGGGTCTGGCCTTTACCGACGAAACCGCGATGCTGCTGGCGCTTTTCCCGAACGTCTACGCCAACTTCGAGGTGACCTCGGCGCTGATCAACACCAATCCGGCGCAGTTCGAGACGGTGATGGGCACCTTCCTGCGCCAGGGCGGCAGCGAAAAGATCATCTATTCGGATGGCAGCATGGTGTTGCACTCGCAGCCGATCCTCGAAAGCTTCCGCAATTACCGGCTAAAGGACGAAACGCTCGAGAAGTTCAACATTCCGCAGATCACCGATCAGGACATCGCGAACATCCTCGGGCTCAACTATGCGAATATTCTGGGCATCGACGTCGACCAGGCGAAGGCCGCGATCGCCGATGACGAATTTTCGCGCGAGCGCGCGCGGACGGGGCTTCAGGAACCCTTCTCGAACTGGCGCCGTCACCTTGCCGATACCAAGCTCGAGGTGGCATGATGGGGGGGCTGCGCGAGGCGGTCGAAGAGGCGTTGCACACGGTTTATGACCCGTGCAGCGTTGCGTCGCAGTCTCCGGTTTCGGTGATCGACATGGGGATGGTGTCGGGGCTCGCCATTGTGGGCGATGCGGTGGAAGTCCGGTTGCTGCCGACGAATCTCGGCTGCACGCTGGTTCCCAGCATCATGATCGCGATCGAGGAAGCGCTTGCGGAGGTTCCCGGCATCGGCCCCGTATCGATCGCGATCGACAAGGAGACGCATTGGTCTCCCGACCAGATGAGCGAGCGCGGCCGCAACCTGCTTGGTCACCGGCGCGCGCAGGCGCAGGCGCTCATGCCGATCCAGCCGAAGCAGTGGATGCTGCCAGGGCAAGAGGAAGCGCGTCGCCGCCGCCTGGAAATGAAACGCCGGGCGTCCTGAGTTTCGCCGTCGGGCGCGATCAGGGGGATCGCGTCCGATAATGTGACGGGGTCGGCGGGCCTCGTGAACCGGCCGGAACATGCCGCCGTCGTTCCGGCCCTCTTCTTTATTGGGCGCCTTTATCTCACGCCGAGGCCGCGCGCGATGATGCCGCGCAAAATCTCGCGCGTGCCGCCGCGCAGCGTGAAGGACGGCGCGGCGAGCAGTGTCGATCCGACGAGTGCCGACAGCGGATCGGCGGCTTCCGGTGACGGTTCGATGGCGAACAGGCGGCGCGCGACCTCTGGAATCTCCTGCTCCAACGCGGTTCCGATGTCCTTGACCAGCGCGCCCTGGACCGTGGGATCCTCCCCCTTGCGGATCATTTCGGCGATCGATGCCGAGAGACGGCGGAGCACGGCGACCTGCGCCACAAGCCGGCCAACCGCCGCGCGTCGCTCGTCGCTCGGCTTCTCGCGGGTGCGCCGGACGAGTGCCTCCACGACCGCGAAGGAGGAGAGGAAGCGGTCAGGGCCGCTGCGTTCGTTCCCCATTTCACCCGAAACCTGCGCCCAGCCGTTGCCGCGTAGCCCGATGAGCATCGTTTCGGGAACGAAGACATCGTCGAAATGCACTTCGTTGAAGCTGTGCGAACCGGTCATGTCGATGATCGGGCGGATATCGATTCCCGGCGAGCCAAGGTCGATGAGCAGCTGGCTGAGCCCCGCGTGCCGGTCTCCCGGCTCGCCGTCGGTCCGGCAGAGCACGACGGCATAGTGGCTGAGATGCGCGTTGGTCGTCCAGATCTTGGTGCCGCTGAGGCGATAGCCCCCATCGACCGGCACCGCGCGTGCCTTGATCGATGCCAGGTCCGATCCCACGCCGGGTTCGCTGAGCCCGATCGCGACATAGCATGTGCCGGCCGCGATGCCGGGCAGGAGCAATTGCCGCTGATCTTCGCTGCCGTGACTGAGGAGCAGCGGACCGACCTGGCGGTCGGCGGTCCAATGCGCGCCCACCGGCGCGCCTGCCGCGAGCATTTCCTCGATCACCACATAGCGTTCGGTCGCGCTCCGTTCGCCGCCGCCATAAGTCCGTGGCCAGGTCATTCCGATCCATCCGCGCGCGCCGAGCTTGCGGCTGAAGGCCGGGTCGGCGTGAGTCCAGCCGACATATTTGCCCGCCGCCCGCAGCGCGCCGAGCTCCTCGTCCAGAAAAGCGCGCACTTCCCCGCGAAGCGTTTCGGCTTCGGGCGTCATCACCGGGCGCGGGAAATCGAATGCAGTCATCGGGCGAATTCTCCGTGGCGGGTAATCAGCGCCCATGCGCCGTCAGCGCTATCGAGGCAGCTTTGGCCGACAACCGCGTTCCATTCGGCCTCGTTCCCATATTCCTCGCGCCACGCCAGAATCCGGCGGCTGTAGAGGTGGAGATCATATTCTTCGGTGAAGCCGATCGCACCATGCACCTGATGCGCGAGATGGGCCGTTAGGGCCGCCGCTTCCCCGGCGCGCGATTTCGCCATTGCAATCGCTGGTCGGCCATCGCGGGTGAACAAGGCCTGCGCCGCCATGTCGCATGCGGCGCGGCACACCGCCGCCTGTCCGGCGAGAGCGGCGAGATTTTGCTGGACCGCCTGGAATTTGGCGATCGGCCGGCCGAACTGCTGATGTTCGTCGGCAAAGCCGAGTGTCAGGTCGAGCAGGCGTTGGGCCGCCCCGGCGATCATGATGGTGCGCAGCGCCGCGCCGGCTGCGTGCACTTCGTTGGGCGTCATGGTGCCCGGCAGCACCGCGGTTGCGGGGATCGTGGTGCTGAAGCGGAAATCGTCGCGCGGTTCCCCAGCCAGGTTGACGCCTTCCTCGATGGTACCGAGGGAGGCGGGCATCGCGACGAGGTACGGGCTGTCTTCGGCGGGGGCGATCAGGAGCAGCGTCGTTGCATCGCGCGCCCAAGGGACGCGCGTCGCCCTGCCTTCGGCGAACCAGGCGCCCTCGCGCCGCTCGATCCTGATGGTCGTGCGGTGCGGCGGCGCAAGCGTTACCGGGCCCTCGACCCCGGCCATCCGGCCTCGCGCGAGCAGGCTGGCACCGAGCATCGCCTCCGCGAGGGGGAGCGGGACCGCCCAATAGCCGACGAGGCGGAGCATGTCGGCGGCTTCCGCAGGATCGATGCCGAGACCGCCGTCGGCTTCGTCCACCAGCGCCTGCGGCAAGCCGAGCGCTTCGATCGCGCGCCAGCCCTCGGTGAGCCACGCGCCCGACGAGCCGCGCCTGACGCTGTCGCTGTCGAACAGGTCACGGACAATGCGTTCAGCGGCTTCGAAATAAGGCGAGGCCGACATCAGCGGGGCTGGCTTCGAGCTTCACGAACATCGCGCATATCTGTGGTCGCCTTTCCCTCCGGTCCTGAGGGCGCTCGTAGCGCAACGATAAAATTATGCAATATAGAGAATATCCATCTTCTATTGTGAATTACAGAAGAGCTGGTACAGCGAGTCAAGCAATCGGACGCCGTCCGAAAAAGGGGAGAGCGGCACGTGGGTGAGGGGCCTTTGGCGGGGGTGAGCATCGTCGAGTTTTCGGGCATCGGACCCGGACCCTTCGTGGGCATGCTGCTGTCGGACATGGGGGCAGAGGTGCTGCGCATCGACCGTAAGGGGAACGATCGCGGCACGAAGGTCCACATCACCCGGCGCGGGCGCAAGTCTGTCGCGCTCGACCTCAAGAAGCCGGAGGCGGTCGAGTTGTGCCTGCGCCTGATTGAGCGCGCCGAGATCGTCTTTGAGGGCTTTCGCCCGGGGGTGATGGAGCGGCTGGGGCTAGGCCCCGAGGCCGCGCTCGCGCGCAATCCGGGGCTCGTCTATGGCCGCATGACGGGCTGGGGCCAATATGGGCCTCTCGCGCAGGCGGCGGGGCACGACATCAATTATATCGCCGTCACCGGCGCGCTGCACGCGATCGGGCTTCCCGACAAGCCGGTGCCGCCGCTCAACCTTGTCGGCGACTTCGGCGGCGGCGCCATGTATCTGGTCATGGGCATGCTCGCGGCGCTGCTTCATGCGCGCGCGACCGGCGAAGGGCAGGTCGTCGATGCGGCAATGACCGACGGGGCGGCGTCGCTGCTCGCCATGTTCTATGGCCACCGCGCCGCGGGCGGATGGAGCGACGACCGCGCCGCGAACACGATCGACGGCGGCGCGCCCTATTACGACACCTATCGCTGCAAGGATGGGAGATGGATGGCGGTCGGCGCGATCGAGCCGCAATTCTTCGCACTGCTGCTGGGCAAGCTCGGCATAGCGGATTTTCCGCTCGACCGGCAGCTCGACCGCGCCGCCTGGCCCGAATTGCGCAGGAAGATCGCGGCGGCATTCCTCGGCCGGACGCAGGCCGAATGGGTCGCCGTCATGGAAGGAAGCGATGCGTGCGCCGCCGGGGTGATCGGCCTCGCCGACGCGCCCCAACATCCGCACAATGTCGCGCGGCAGACCTTCGTAACGATCGACGGGGTGCTGCAACCCGCGCCCGCGCCGCGCTTTTCGGCGACGCCGGGGCGGATTCAGCAGACCGATCCGGCGATCGGCGCGCACAATGTCAGCGGGCTAATGGAGTGGGGGCTGACACGCGCCGAAGTGGCGGCGCTCGAGGCTTGCGGCGCGCTTTGAGGGCCAAGGCCGGGCGGGTGAAGGAGAGAGGGATGAGCGAGGCAGGCGCGTTTCACGAGTTCACGGGGCGCGACGTTCCGTGGCTCGTCGACTGGCAGGCCGCGCAGCGCGGCGACAAGATCTTCCTGGTCTGGGAACCGGTCGACGGCGCGTGCGCAAGCTGGACCTATGCCGCCTTCGCCGAGGAAAGCCGTGCCTATGCCGCTGGCCTCGTCGCGCAAGGTGTCACGGCTCTACGACACGGTCGTGCTCCATATGGGCAACCGCCCCGAATTCCTCTTTGCCTGGCATGCCTGCTTGCGGCTCGGCGCGCTGGTCGTCACCACCAACACCGGCTCGTCTGCCGACGAACTCGGCTTCTTTCTGACGCACAGCCGCGCCTCGGTCGTCCTGACCGAGCCACGTTTCCTGCCGGTGATCACCGAAACCGGGGCCGCGCTGCGCTGGATCGGCTGTACCGACGGCGGCGAGACGACGGCGGGGAGCCTGTATCGCCTGCTGCCCTTCGCGGCATTGCGCGGCAATCCCGCCGCCTGCCCGCGGCGAGCGCCCGAGCCGCTGCGTCCCGGCAGCGTCCAATATACCTCGGGTACGACATCGCGTCCTAAGGGGGTGGTGTGGACGCACGCCAATGCGCTGTGGAGCGGCCGCACCACCGCGGCGCACCTGCATCTGACCGCCGACGATATCACGCTGATCCACCTGCCGCTGTTCCACACGAACGGGCTTGGCTATTCGCACCTCTCGACCCTGTGGTCGGGCGGGACGATCGTGCTAACCCCCGGCTTTTCGGCCAGCCGCTTCTGGGACATCGCGGCGCGCAACCGCTGCACCTGGGCCTCGCAGATCGGCTTCACGCTGACCGCGCTGCTGGCGCAGCCGCGCCCCGAGGTGCATCATTTCCGCTTCTTCGCGAGCGGATCGGGCGGCACCATCTGCCAGGACAATTGGGGCATTGCCCAGATCAGCTGGTACGGATCGACCGAGACCATCTCGCAAAATTGCCACAGCGACTGGCGACTGCCCGAAGCAGCCGGGAGCATGGGGCGAGCGGCGCACGAATATGAGCTGTCGATCCGCGACGACGACGGGAGCGAGGTCGAGTTCGGCGAGCGCGGACGTCTGTTCGTCCGCGGCGTGCGCGGCCTGTCGCTATTCGCCAGCTATCTGTACGACGAACAGGCGACTGCGGCCGCTTTCGACGCCGAGGGCTTTTACGACACCGGTGATGAGGTCACGCCGCGCGCCGATGGCGAGATCTTCTATGCCTCGCGCGCGAAGGATATGTTGCGCGTGGGTGGAGAGAATGTCGCCGCGCTCGAAATCGAAACGGTCATCATGGGCGTTGCGGGCGTGCGCGAGGTCGCGGTGGTCGGCAAACCGCATCCACTGTATCAGGAAGTGCCGGTGGCGTTCGTCGTGGCGAAGGCAGCCGACAGCCGACTTCGTGGCGGCTATCGAGGCGCATTGCGCCGAAAAGCTGTCGAAGTTCAAACGGCCGTGGGAGGTTCGCCTGCTCGACGAACTGCCCAAGGGCTTGCTCAGCAAGGTGTTGAAGAAGGAGCTGAGGGCGCTGGCTGCGGCGGAGGACTGACGCGGCGGCCGGCTGTTTCAGCACCGTTCGAACCGGCCCGGCCGTCGCTCCTGAACCGCGCGCCGGCCTTCGGCGAAATCATGCGTGTCGCCGAGTTCGGCTTGCCGCGCCGCCTCGGTTGCCGTCGCTGCGCGAACAGCGGCGACGAGATCATGACGCAGCGTCGCGCGGGTCGCTTCGACCCCGAGCGGGCCGTTCTCGGCGATTTCGCCCGCGACCGCCAGCGCCGCATCGAGCAAGCCGTTCAGCGGTGCCACCGCATCGGCGAGCCCCCAATCGCGCGCGACCTCGCCCGAAATCCGGCGGCCGGTGAGCATCATCATCGCGGCGCGTTGCTGCCCGATCGCGCGCGGCAGGGTGTGGCTGATCGCGAAACCGGGGTGGAAGCCGAGCTTGACGAAATTCGCCGCGAACCGGGCCTCGGGCGCGGCGATCCGGAAATCCGCCGCGAGTGCGAGGCCCAGCCCGGCGCCGATGGCGGCGCCCTGGACGGCGGCGATCATCGGTTTCCGCAACGCGAAGAGCCGAACCGCCTGTTCATAGAATTTGATCGTCGATTCGCCGAAGCTCTCGCCTCGTTCCTCGCCGAGCGCATTCGCGACGGTCAGGTCGGCGCCGAGCGCAGAAGATTCGTCCCTCGGAACATAGCACGGTGGCGCGGCAGCTATCGTCGGAATCGAGTGCTTCGAGCGCCTGGGCCAGCGCGCGAAGCAGCGGCAGGTTCACATGATTGTTCGTCGCGTGCGCGAAGCGAACGACGGCCACATGATCGTGGCGCTCGACGCCAACGCGAATCGAGGATGCTGTCATTGGAAAAAGTCTCCCGGCGGTCATGATGCGGAACGGCGCGACGAAAGGACGGAAATGCGCGCCTCGCGGCAATATTTGCCATCAATGAGAATGACTGTCCATATATATGAAAGATTCTTGATCCGGCCAAGCCGCGGATTCTGGCGGCGAATATCGCAGAAAATCCCAGTATAGCGTCGTTTTCAAATGGGTTGACGCTTGACAAGCACTCGGCATCGGCTATTTATTATCCAATTGGTCCAAAAGTTATCGCCCAACTGGCCAAAGAAATCAAAATGGGTGAGGGGAGAGAGATTATGGCGCATTATCGTTCGCTGATGCTTGTCCTTGCGCTGTCCGGCGGGTCGCAAGCGATGGCCCAATCCACGCCAACCGATACGCCCGCTGACGCGGCGGCACAGGAGAGCGACGGGCTCGGTGACATCGTCGTCACCGCACAGCGGCGCAGTGAGCGGCTGCAGGACGTGCCGATCGCCGTCAGCGTGATCAGTGGCGACGATGCATTGGAAAAGGGCGTGACGAGCACGATCGACCTAACCTCGGCGGTGCCGGGCCTCGTCGTCAATTACAACGCCAATGTCGGGAACCTTTATTTGCGCGGCGTCGGATCGAACCTGCCCAACCCGACCGACGAACAGCCGACCGCAACCTATATCGACGGCGTCTATATTCCCTTTCCGCAGGGCAATTTCTTTACCTTCTACGACGTCGAGCGGATCGAAGTGCTGAAGGGGCCGCAGGGGACGCTGTTCGGGCGCAACGCGACCGGCGGCGTTGTCCAGATCGTCACGCGCGAGCCATCGCAGGACACCGAAGTCGATGCCGCCGTCACCTATGGCAATTACGACACCGTGAGCCTCCAAGCCTATGGCACCACCGGGCTTGGCAAACAGGCAGCGATCGGAATTTCCGCACAATATGACAATCAGGGCAAGGGCTTCGGGCGCAATCTGACGCTCGACAAGCCGGCGTTCCAGCGTGCGATCGACAGCTATTCGGTACGCGCCAAGCTGCTCGTCACGCCGAGCGACACCACGAAGATTCTGGTGACCGCCGACTATTCGAACCTGCTCAACTCGTCGGGATACCAACTGCTGCCCGGCGTGATCGGCGGCGACGGCGTGTCGACCTATCCCGGCAAGTTCAACACGCTGAACGACTTGGCGACCGGCAATCCGCTCGAAATGTATGGCGTGTCGTTCAAGCTGAACCAGGAAATCGGCAATCTCGATTTCACTGCAATCAGCGGGTACCGCGAACTCACCGGCACCTTCTTCAGCGACGCGGACTCGACGCCGCAGCCGCTCAGCCAGCTCGAACTGCGCGAGAAGGGGCGCGCCTTTTCGCAGGAATTCCAGTTGGCGGGCTCCACCGACCGCCTCAACTGGATGGTCGGCTTCTATTATTTCGATATTTTCGGGCGCGGCGAGCTCTTCAATCGCGCGACGCCGGTCATCGCACCGCTGCCGCTCATCGGGTCGCAGCAGGAGGGATATAGTCTTGCAGGCTTTGCCCAGGGCACGCTCGATCTTGGCGGCGGCACGAGCATCACCGCCGGTGCCCGCTACACCAAGGAATGGCAGAAATTCTATTATCCGGCGCGCGACATCCACTCGAAACAGAGCTTTGCCAAACCATCGTGGCGCCTCGCGATCGACCACAAGTTCAGCGATAATCTGATGATTTATGCTTCGTACAACAACAGCTTCAAGAGCGGCGGTTATAATCTGATCTCGCCGACCCTGCTGGCGGGGACGGTCAATAATTTCCAGCCCGAAGTCCTGCAGTCGTTCGAAGGCGGATTGAAGAGTCAGCTGTTCGGCGGCAAGCTGCGGCTGAACATCGCGGCCTTCCACTATCTCTACGACGACATCCAGACCGCGCTGGTCATTCCTGGCGGCGTCGTGACGCTGAATGCCGCAAAGGCGCATACGAGCGGTCTCGAAATCGACTTCTCGGCGCGTCCGGCGCATTTCATCGAACTGTCGGGCGCCTTTTCGGCAATGCGCGGCAAATACGACCGCTATCCCAACGCGCCTTCGATCGGGGCCGACGCGGTCCAGCGGACGATCGATGCATCGGGGAACGATCTGCTCGTGCTGCCCGACTATACCGCGACGGGGACGGTCACATTCAACTTCCCCTTCGTCGGCGGAACGATTCGTCCCTCGGCCACCGTCTCGTATAACGATGGCTTTTACTGGTTCGCGGACAATCGGCTGCGTAGCCCCGCCTATACGCTGGTCAACGCGCAGATCGGCTGGACGACGGACGACGAGCGGTTCGGGGTGCGGTTGTGGGCGCGGAACCTGACGGACAAATATTATTATGTCGCGCGCCTGTCGCGTGTCCGTTTTGGCGATTCACAGGTCCCCGCGGCGCCGCGGACCTATGGCGTCACCGTCACCGCGAAGTTCCGATAAGGGTGATGCAGCGTTCGGATCGGGCAAGCGAAGTGACCACCGCCACGCGCGTCGCGCCGCAAAGTATGATCGGGTGAGGGGGACCGGCGAGCCTGGCGAAAGTGTGCGCGAATGGCGGCAACATTGGCGAACGCTGGTCGCCTGCCTGGCCGGGACCGCTGCGTCGATCACCCATATTCCCACCTTTGGTGTGCTTCTCCCCTCCATCCAGAGGGAATATGGGTGGTCGGTTTCGCAGATTACGGCGGGGATGATGATCCTGGCCACGGTGAGTCTGATCGCATCGGGATTCGTCGGGGCGGCGGTCGACCGCTATGGCTCGCGACGCATCGGGCTTGCCGGGCTGATGCTCTATCATGCTGCGTTCGCGCTGCTCGCCACGACCGGACCGTCGATCCTCAACTGGTGGTTGCTCTGGTTGCTCGTCGGGATCGGGTTCAGCTGCACGACGACGACGATATGGGCCCCGGCCGTCGCGGGGCGATTTCACGCAAGCCGCGGGCTCGCGATCGCGGTGATGCTGTGCGGGACGGGCCTGTCGATGGCGATAATGCCGCTGGTGGCGACGATTCTGCTCGAACAGTTCGGCTGGCGAGGAGCGCTCGTCGGCTGCTCGGCAATCGTCGCGGCGCTGGCGATTCCGCTCGTTCTCCTGTTCCTCCACGACCGCCCGCCGACGGCCCAGCAGCCGGGCGAACTCGAAAGTCTGGCGGCATTCGACGGACTGACGGTGCGCGAGGCGACCCGGTCATGGGTCTATGCCCGCATCGCCATCAGCGCGGTCGCCTTCACCGTCGCCTCGCTGGCGCTGGTGGTGCATTTCGTTCCAATCCTGAGCGAAGACGGCCTCGCGCCGCACGCGGCGGCAGCGGCGGCGGGTGCGATCGGCCTTGCAGCAATCGTCGGGCGTTTGACGGCGGGAATGCTGCTGGATCACGTCCACGCGCGCTATATCGCGGTGATATGCTTCGGGCTCCCGGCGGTCGCGTGCGGACTGCTGCTGACCGGTCCGGGGCTGGCCGCCGCGATCGCGATCGGGATGCTGATCGGTTTCTCCAGCGGATCGGAACTGGACGTCGTCGCCTATGCCGCGACCCGCTATTTCGGGCTGCGCCATATCAGCACGATCTATGGCATCCTCGTCGGCATCATCACTTTCGCCGCCGGGGTGGGGCCGTTTCTGTCGGGGCTCATGTTCGACCTGTTCGGCAGCTACGATCACTTGATCCTGTCGGTCATTCCGATCTTTCTGCTCGGGTCGCTGCTGATGGGGTCGCTACCCGCCTATCCGCGCTGGCAGGATGCATCGCGGTGAGTTGCGATCGGCGTTCGACATGGGGCTTGAAGAATTGTTCCATATGGTACAATAAGAGTCGCAGGCGGATCGCATCATGGGAGAGGCGACATGTCGCTTTCGGCTAGCGCATCAATATCGCGGTCGGCGCCGGTCTTTCAGGGGCCGGAGGCGCTGCTGGGCGCATTGCGCCCGATCACCGCGCGGATCGCGGAACGTGCCGACGCGATTGAGGCGGCGCGCGCCTTTCCGGCCGACCTGCTCGCCGAGATCGAGGCGACGGGATTTTTCCGGATGGCGCTCGACCCCCGCTATGGCGGGGCGGGGTACCGGTTGCAGGATGCGGTGCCGATCATCGAAGAAATCGGCCGCGCCGACGGCTCGGCGGCATGGAGCCTGATGCTCGGCAGCGAGGTCCACATCGCGTGGACACGCTTTCCGCAGGCATTCCTTCAGGACATTTATACCGCGCCGGTCTTTCCGATGTCACGCGCCGCGCTGACGCCGCGTGGCCGGATGACCAAGGTCGAGGGCGGTTATATTCTCGATGGGCAGTGGCCGCTCGCGAGCGGATCCTATCCGACGCAATGGTTCCTCGTGAACAGCCTCGTGACCGATACCGAAGGACGTCCGGTCGCCAATCCCGACGGCGTCATCGAGCCGAAGCTGGCGGCGGTGCCGACCACGGCGATCGAGATCCTCGACACCTGGCACGCGATGGGGCTCCGTGCGACCGAAAGCCATGATATCCGGCTCGACCACTATTTCGTTCCCGAGGAGCGGACCGTCTATGCCAGCGTGCTCCAGCCCGATTCGGGGCCGCTAGGCCAGATCGCACTCAATGCCGCGCTCGGCACCTTCCATCTCGGTGTCGTGCTGGGGATCGCGCGCGGGATGCTCGACGAGCTGGCGGCATCATCGAAACTGCGCAAGCCCGTCTACACACCGACCCGCTTCCTGGCGGAAAGCCCGCTCTTCCAGAAGCGCTATGGCGCGATGGAGGTCCGGCTTGCCGCGGCGCGGGCGCTCGTGCTCGACGAGGCGGCGCGCCTCTGGGAACGTGCGAGCCGGGGTGAGGCGATTACCACTCCGATCAACGTTCGCCACCGCGCGATGGTCGCGCATGTCCACCAGGAATGCCTCGCGATCGCGAACGAGATATTCTCCGATGCGGGCACGGCGGTCCTGTACGAAGGATCGTCGATGCAGCGGCGTTTCCGCGACATGCGTTCGGCCTGCCAGCACATCATCGCCGGGCCCGATATTTTTCAGCCGCACGGGGCTTTTCTGCTCGATCAGCCGATCGAAGCACACATCCGGGTTTGATTTTCATTTTAGGAGGAAGAATTGAGCGACAAGAGCACATCGGTCACCGCCGCCTGGATTTCGTCGGCGCCGCTCGATACATTGTTCGAGCTGGTCCGCGACCATTCGACCTGGCTGCGCTGGACCGACATCCAGTCGATCGAGATCGAAAGCACCGGCGATGCCGACCCCAACGGCGTCGGCGCCGTGCGCAAGATTATCGGAGGGAGCGGGGCAGAGATCCGCGAACGCATCGTCGAGATCGTCGAGGGCCGAGCGCATCCGGTACGAACTGCTGAGCGGCCTTCCCGTCATTCATTATGAGGGGCTGACCGAATTCACCCCCGAGACCGATGGCCGGACGCTCGTCCGCTGGACCTCGACCTTCGCGGCGGAGACCCCCGCGGTTACCGCCGAACTGTCACTCTATCTCGGCCGCGTCGTGCGCAAGATGGTACGGCAAGTCGCGCTCGCGGCGGAAATTCCTGCGCTGCTCGATCGTCCCGAGCGCCAGCCCTTCCGTCCGCTATCGAGCGGCAAGCACGTGATCATGCACGACCTGCCGCGTTACCAGCGGCTCTATTGAGCCGTTCCCCAGAGCATAGGAGTCCGCCATGCCCCTCCATCCCGAAGCCCAGGCCTTTCTCGACAAGATGGCCGGTGTTCCCGATCCGACCGACGAGAATCTGGAACAGTTCCGCAGCGCCGCCGCGACGCTGATCGCCGGCGGCGAGCGCGCCGATATCTGTGACGTCGTCGATCGGACGATCGCCGGGGGCGACGGTCAGGACATGGGCGTGCGCATCTATATCCCGCGCGAGGATGGGCCGCTGCCGGTGATCGTCTGGGTCCACGGCGGCTCGTTCGTGCGCGGCACGCTCGATATGTTCGATGCCGACTGGCGCGAATTCGCGCAGCAGAGCAAATGCGTGATCGTCGCGGTTGACCAGCGCCTGTCGCCCGAGGCGCAGTTCCCCGCGCCGCTCGAAGATGCCTATGCCGCGCTCGTCTGGGCAGCCGAGCATAGGGACGAATTCAAGGGCGATCCGGATCTGCTCGGTGTCGGCGGCGAAAGCAGCGGGGGCAGCCCGGCGGCGGCGCTGCCCTTTCTCGCGCACGAACGCGGCGGGCCAAAACTCGCCTTTCAGGTGCTCGCGAATCCGTTGCTCGATGCCACGCTGTCGAGCCCCTCGGTCGAGGAACTGGCGACCGGATATTTTCTGACCAAGGCGCAACTCGACTGGTGTTACGAAAAATATGCACCGGGCGAGAAGCGCAAATCGCCGCTCGTCTCGCCGGTCCTCCAGACGGACTTTTCGGTTAGCGTGCCCGCGGCGATCATCACAACCGAATATGACCCCGTGCGTGACGACGGTGAGCGTTTTGGAGAGAGCCTGCGGCGGGCGGGCGTTCCGGTATACCTCGAGCGTATCCTTGGTCACGTCCATCATTTCGGCGGTGCCGACCGGACTCCGACGCTGATCCATCTGCTGGACGCGATGCTGGACGATTTGCGGGCAAACCGCGCGAAGGCCGTCTAGGATGTTTCTGGTCGCCCTTTGCGCGGACAGCAACGAGGCTCCGGCGTTACGTCCCGCGTTGCTTGCCGAGCATGGCGCCTATCTGCGTTCGCTGGATTGCCTGCGCTTTTCTGCCCCGCTTGCGAGGCGCGACGACGCGTTGGTCACGGGCGAGGGATTGGAGAGCAGCGTCATCATATTGGAAGGCGAGGATTGGGACGGCCTTCTCGAAACGCTGCTGGCAGATCCCTACGCGACGGGCGGTGTCTGGGCGCGGATCGACTTCTACGAGTTGAAGGAGCAGCCCAACATCAAGCCGGGCGCGCATCTGGTCGATCTTACAACAAACAAGCGCTGGTATTTCCGGCTGGAGGCCGAGCGGCCGCATGGACGGGGATGCCATGCTCCTCGACCGGCGCGGAGATTGGGCGGGACGGGACACGTCGGCTGCTTCGCTGGACATTTTGACGTTGCCGGGCGCAGGCGGATGGGGAGCAATGCGGATATTTGATGCAGAGAATCTGCCGAGCAGCGTCCAGGCTGCCGCTTTCGCCGGGCAGGAACGGTGTCGCGCTGACCTTCGTGGTCCCGGTTGCCGCTGGCAACTGGACCCGGAGAGAATAGCTGAGGGCCTGTTTGCCATATATTTCTGACCTTCGGGCTCTGATGTTAGTTTGACCATCTTGCCGAACGATCCCGTGGAGCTGCTAGGCGAGCTTAATTGGGGCTATGCAAGACTATGCAGCGGTCAGACCGGTTGCCGCGGGGACCGGCCTCGGCGTGGTGCTGATACATGCCGTACAGGGTTATTGCCTACGCCAGTTTCTTTCGCCGCTTTCGAACCCCCTGTGGCGATGAATATATATATATGGCGGCTCGAGAGAGAACAGGATGCTCTTTCCACTGGAAGTATTCGAGGCAGTACGTGCGGCTTTTTTCCGACAAGCCAGTAAGAGTGAGAGTATCGGGAACCGATTGGGTCCACGGCGGCAGCCTAGGCGGAGTGGGCGTGACGGATATTGGAACGTCTGCTGTCTCGATTTCGATCTCGAAAGCTGCCAGTCCGCAACCGGCCAAGAGCTGCAAAAGCCTCGACTCGCTTTTGGCTTCATTCGCTATCGGACAGGGATTCTGGCTCGCGGGAAGAGTGTGTTTCCTAGACCATGTCGATCACCAATGCCTTCTCACCTTTCCGCAGGCGGATGTGATGCACGGCGTCCATTCGGGCGCCGAGGTCGGCGCCACTTCCTCCAATTGGCGGCGCGAACTAACCATGAGGGATCGCCAACTCCTGCACGGCGCCGAAAATCTTGCGATCATCGGTCGGGGCGCGGATTTGAAGGCTTCGGAGGTTGATGATATATTCGATTGATAACGGAGTCGCGCCGATGGGAACCAAGGCCGATCACGACCTTTGGGGCCAAGCGCTTGCCATCGAAAGTCGATATGGCGATCGCGGACCCGAAATCCTTGCGCAGAGAATCGTCGAGCTTCGCGAAGCCGATGAGCGTGCGGAAGCGGAGTTCTGGTCGCAGGTGGCTGCTTGCCTGAGCGATCTACACGCGATCCGTCTCGATGTTCATGTGGTCGAAGCTCATCCTAAACGCTCGCGGCGCGGAGATGCGCGCCCGTCGGCTTTCCCTGAAGGATCGGCGTCAGGCTAACGCAGCGGATGGGGAGAGCGCGGACCGAATCCTACTTGTTCTTCGTCGGCTTTACCGGATTCCGCGAATGGGCAGGGAGGTCGTCCGGAAAGCGCAGCCATGGATGCTGATCATCGGTCCATACCGCCTGCTCCGGCTTTGGAAAGTTGCGATCCGCAAAAGATCCGACCGCCACTCCGACGAGGTGAGGCATACGGTCCGGTTCCCACCAAAGCGACGACCCGCATTCGGTGCAGAAGTGAAACGAAACCGCATGGCCGCTCGCCGATTGGCGTCTGTAAGCCTTCGCCGTTCCGCTCGTCTGGACCATCTGCGACCGCGGAAAGAATGCGGCGACGCTGAACAGGGACCCGGTACGCCGTTGACAGTCGTAGCAGTGACAAAGCGAAACCTTCGTGGGTTCGCCACTGCAAGTCAGGGCAAGTTGTCCGCAATGGCATGAGGCACTTCTGGTCACGCTATGGACATATCATGGCCCGTTCGACCGCAATAGGGCTATCCTGTTTGCGAGTTGTAATGCTGAGTGAGATTGCCGTTTGCTCATCGCGGCGCGGAGAGCCTTCGGTCGCTGCTGGTTCGCTTTCCCATTGCTGAGACGTGGCCAGGGCGGCGGCGCTGATGACACCCACGTCCGGGATGGTACCAATCTCTGGCTGGCCTCGTCCTGGCGATGCCAGACCAGGAGGCGTCGATTGAGCGCCTGGATCTGCCGGACGAGCATGGAGTTGCTCGATTAGGAGCATCATTGCCGCCTTCGCCATGTCCGGCAGCGTTGCGCTGCTCGCTTGCTGGATCCGGACAGCGGGAACCGGATGTACATCATGACAACCGGGCGGATCCCTTAGCGCGACATTCTATCGGGTGGCAGATCGCTATCTACGGGCGAGGGCCTACACAAATCCCTGATCTTGCGGGCAGGCGGAGGCGCTGGTTTCCTAATCCGTTCTGAGCTCGATACTCAGCGACGCCAGCGCCGAGATCAGGTCTGCGAGCTCGCTGACTGCGTGCACCTTGCAAGTGGGATCGAGCTTCGCGTTGACGGCACGGTCATAGAGGGCGACGCACTCGGAGTTGGTGATCCGCGACATATAAACGATCCCGTCGAAATCGGTCGCATCGTAGAGCTGCTGGCTGAACTTCCGCCCCGCCTGTTGCGACCGCCCGCGCACAGCGTCGGTCGGCACGCCCAACCGGCTCGCGCCGCTGGTCCGCAGATCGAGCAGCTTGAGCGGCTCCCGCGCGACGAGGCTCGCCACGACCTGTTCTTCGATATCCGCTTGCAGCAGGATACGCTTCCTTCTGCCTTGGAACCGGTCGCGAACGACCTTTTCGGCAAGTGCTGTCGGCAAATCCTGCGCGGCATAGAGCAGGGTGAAGCTGCCCGCCGGGCTGGCGAAACGCGTCTCGCCATGACCCATGCCGGTCGGCGTCGCGCGATGTCGCGCTTCGATAATCCGCAGATAGCCGGTCACGTCGATACCTACGGCCAGCTCGCGCAATATCGCGGCGTCGAAGCTCATAGATATTCGAAGACGGTCCGGGCCGCTTCCACGACCTCATTCTTGCGATCCTGCTTGAGCAGGTCGATCGGCCGTTTGCCCGCAAGCAGTGGGCTATGCTGGACCAGCCACAGCCAGGCGCGGCGCGGGTTGCCGACGATCTTGAGAACATCGGCGATCCCTTCCACCGGGCGGGCGTCCACGAACTGTTCGAGCGGGAAGGCGTGCTTGCGCGCGCCGACGAGCAGCGCGACGACCTGTCCGCGCTTCTGCCAGTCGTGGAGCGTCGAACGGGCAATGCCGCGATCGTGGAGCGCGCTCGACCCGGCAACCGGTCCCGCCCATTCCTCGAGCGGAACCTTGGTCGCATAGGCGGAAAGCTGGCGGCCGCCTTCTTCGACGTCGATCAGCTTGCCGAAGCCGCTGCCCTTGCGCGGCTCAACCTCGGTTGGTTCGGGAATGATGATCCGCTCGGCGGGAACATCGTCGCGTGCAAATGCTGCGATCATGTCCGCGAAATCGGCGCTCTTGCTTTTCAAGCGCTTCTGCTGCGCGGCCGGGAGCCCGACCACGGCGGCGGCGACCGCGGCGACGATCTGCGCGGTATTGGCGGCGGCGCCCTTGGCAAGGCCGGGCTGGCGCGTCAGCGCCTCGCTGACCTCGCTTGCCACCAGTCGGCGCGCACGCCGGCGCGGGCGTTGGCACTGTGCAACTGCGTCGCCATGTCCTTAACTCCTTCGAGACAGGATATAGCGACGAATATCCGTTTTGTCCAGAATGTCCGGTATGTCCGAATTATCCGAGCGGTTCCATGTCGGGCGGGAACAGCATGGCTTGATGCGATAGGCGCGTCTCGCCCTGATCGGTACGGATATCGAAACACCGCAGCCGCTCCACCAACTGCCGCGCGATCTCGTCGGCCGCCGCCTGGCGCCGTCGCCAATCGCCATCGGCAAGGTCGTTCAACAGGGAAGGCGGGGCCGTGGCAAGGCCCACTTCAAGGTGCAGCGAAAGCGTATCGTCGTCGACTCGGAACATGGTTCGAGAAGTGAAACAAAAAGAGAACAAATAGTCAATCGCTGAACGATCCGCGCACAGCGGGCAGCGAAGAAGCATGAACGCATCGGCCTAGCGTCACTGTCTCGCGGAGGCCCAGCGGTGCGATTTTTTCCGGGTCAGGACATCCCGTCCTCCCTGGAGCAAATTCGTGACCCCGACCAAGCTGCTTATCGGTCAAATCCTCGTCGTGTTCGCGATCGTCATCGCCGGCCTGTGGGCGGCGACGCAATGGGCAGCGGCGATGCTCGCCTATCAGCCCGAGCTCGGCGGCGCTTGGTTCACGGCGTTCGGCATCCCGGTCTATCGGCCGTGGGCGATCTTTTGGTGGTGGTACTCGTTCGACGCCTATGCGCCGCATGTCTTCGACAAGGCGGGTGCGCTAGCCGGTGCGAGCGGGTTCATCGGCTGCGGCGCCGCGATCGCGGGCTCGCTGTGGCGGGCGCGCCAGTCGCGCAACGTCACGACCTATGGCTCGGCGCGTTGGGCGAAGCCCCGGGAGATCGAGCGCGCCGGGCTGTTCAACGACGCCGGCGTCTTTCTCGGTCGCCAGCGCACGCGCTATCTTCGGCACCACGGACCCGAGCATGTCATGGCCTTCGCGCCGACGCGCAGTGGCAAGGGTGTCGGCCTTGTCGTCCCGACGCTGCTGAGCTGGACCGGCTCGGCGGTCATCCACGATATCAAGGGCGAGAATTGGCAGCTTACAGCGGGCTGGCGGTCGCGCTTCTCCCACGCGCTGCTCTTCAACCCGACCGATGTTCGCTCGGCGCGTTACAATCCGCTGCTCGAAGTCCGCCGCGGAACCCACGAAGTCCGCGACGTTCAGAATATCGCCGATATTTTGGTCGATCCCGAAGGGGCGCTCGAACGTCGAAACCACTGGGAGAAAACCTCCCATTCGCTACTGGTCGGGGCGATCCTGCATATCCTCTACGCCGAGGAAGAAAAGACGCTCGCGCGCGTCGCGACCTTCCTCTCCGATCCGCAGCGGCCGTTCGTCACCACGCTCCGGCGAATGACGACCACCAATCATCTCGGCACGAAGGAAGCGCCGCAGGTCCATCCCGTCGTCGCGTCGGCTGCGCGCGAGGTACTGAACAAATCGGAGAATGAGCGCAGTGGTGTGCTCTCGACCGCGATGTCGTTCCTCGGCCTCTACCGCGATCCTACCGTCGCGGCGGTGACGTCGCACTGCGACTGGCGCATCGCCGATCTCGTCGAGTCCGAGCATCCGGCCTCGCTCTACCTCGTCATTCCGCCGTCGGACATCTCGCGGACCAAGCCGCTCGTCCGCCTCGTGCTCAACCAGATTGGGCGTCGGCTGACCGAAAAGCTCGATGACCATCGCTCGACTGTCCGCCGCCACCAACTTCTCATGATGCTCGACGAGTTCCCGGCGCTCGGGCGGCTCGACTTCTTCGAGACTAGCCTCGCCTTCATGGCGGGATACGGCGTCCGCGCCTTCCTGATCGCCCAGTCGCTGAATCAGATCGAGAAGGCGTACGGCGAGCATAATTCGATCCTCGACAACTGCCATGTCCGCGTCGCCTTCGCCACCAACGACGAGCGGACCGCGCGCCGCATTTCCGATGCGCTCGGCGTCGCGACCGAACAGCGCGCGATGCGCAACTATGCTGGACACCGGCTCGCGCCCTGGCTCGCGCACGTCATGGTCAGCCGGCAGGAGACCGCGCGACCTCTCCTGACGCAGGGCGAGGTGATGCAGCTTCCGCCCGCCGACGAGCTGGTGCTGGTGTCGGGGATGGCGCCGATCCGGGCGAAGAAGCTGCGCTATTACGAGGACCGCAATTTTCGCACCCGCGTCCTGCCGCCGCCCGCGCTTCCCGGCGGCGCGTATCCCGATCGCCCAAAACCGCGCCCCGACGATTGGAGCCGACTGGTGTCGAAGCCGGACGATCGGCTCGGCGAGGCCGACGACGATGCGAAGGCCGACGAGGACGGCGGCTTGCAACAGCAGCGACATCCTGGCTTCGGCGAGGACACTGCGAAGGCCCCCGAGCCGCCGAAGCAGCTCGACCTGCTCGGTCTTGAGCGCGACGACGCTGATCCG